>JBBSGN010000046.1:0-10126 GCA_038254085.1 Chloroflexia bacterium
GACAACGTGGCGGTCATGTACGCGGGCAAGGTGGTTGAAGAAGCGCCGGTGGGCGAACTGTTCGAGGCGCCCAAGCACCCATACACGCAAGGCTTACTCGCCTCGATCCCGGTGCTAGGCGAGCTAAAAGACAAACTGGCCGTGATTCCGGGGGCGGTGCCGTCGCTGCGAAACCTGCCCCCAGGGTGTCGCTTCGCGGGCCGCTGCCCCTACGTTATGGAGATCTGCCGCGTAGAGGAGCCGGGCCTGCTCAAGCTGTCCGAGACGCGCACGGCACGGTGCTGGCTGTATGCCGACGAAGCCCAGGGCCAGACCGACAGCCCGCACGTGAGACCGGACATAGGCGTAGGCGGCCCGGTAGACACATCGAGCACGACAACAGAGACTGTAACAGCCTAACGTCATTTTGGATTTTGGATTTTGGATTGAGGAGCGTAATCCAAAATCCAAAATCCAAAACAGCTAGAGGAGCCTCAGCTTATGAGCGACCAGCAGAGCACACAGTCACTCCACGCCCCCGCCGATTTGGGGTCTCCCACGCCGACACAGCCGGGGGCCGATGGGTCCATGCCGACGGTGAGCGGCACCGCGTTCATGCCCGAAACTGCTCCGGCCATGGGTGTCCAGGCGCCCAGCGCACGGACAAGTAAGAAAGGCAAGGGCGACGTGCTGTTGGAAGTGGACCACCTGGTCAAGTACTTTCCGGTGCGCGGCGGCCTGCTCCAACGCACAGTCGCATGGGTGAAAGCAGTTGACGATGTGAGCTTCTTCGTGCGACGGGGCGAGACGTTGGGTCTGGTGGGCGAGTCTGGGTGCGGTAAGACCACCATTGGCCGCACCATATTGCGTCTGATACCAGCCACAAAGGGTCAGGTGCGCTTCGAGGGGAAAAACATTTACGACCTGAATCGGGGCGACCTCACCCGCGCCCGCCGCGACCTGCAAATTATCTTCCAGGACCCCTTTTCGTCCCTTGACCCCCGCGTGCCTATCGGCGAGAGCATCGGGGAAGGTCTGATAATACATGGCGTGCCCAAAGAGGAGCGCCAAAAGAGGGTGTACGATGTGCTGGCCCGCGTGGGCCTGTTGCCGGAATACGCGAGGCGCTATCCGCACGAGTTCTCAGGTGGGCAGAGGCAGCGCATCGGTATAGCCCGCGCCCTGGCGCTGCGCCCCAAGTTCATCGTGTGCGACGAGCCTGTGTCGGCCCTCGACGTTTCGATCCAGTCGCAGGTGCTGAACATTCTCAAGGACCTGCAAAACGAGCTAGGGCTTACCTATCTGTTCATCGCGCACAACCTGAGCGTGGTCGAGCATAACAGCGACCGGGTGGGAGTGATGTACCTGGGCAAGATGGCCGAGCTGGCGGACCGCACGGCCCTGTTCGAAAGCCCGCAGCACCCCTACACACACGCCCTCTTGTCGGCCATACCGATCCCCGACCCCAGGGTGAGACGCGAGCGCATCATCTTGAAGGGCGACGTGCCCTCTCCTCTCAATCCCCCGACCGGCTGCCGGTTCCACACGCGCTGCTGGCTGGCGCAGGATATATGCAAGCAAAAAGTGCCCGAATGGCGCAATATAGCCCCTGCCGGTCAGACCGAGCATTACGTGGCCTGCCACTTCGCCCCCTTCACCAAGATGCCTCTGCCCGGCCAAAGCGGGGACATCCTGGGCAAAGACGAAACCACTGTGGTACAAAGCTAAGAACGACAGGGGCGGGGAAAAAGAGGGTTGAGCATTTACTCAGCCCTCTTTTCATTGCCTATCCTAACTGGGGCTATCCTCACTAGGAGAGTTTTGAATAGGCAGCTATCAACTTCTTGGCCTGTGCCTCCCAGGTATATTGAGGCGCTATACGCCTGAGGTTCGCCCTGTACTCTTCGCCCTGATCGGGCCTGGCAAGGATGCCGTTAATCGCCTCTGCATAGCTGCGCGGGCTGTCCAGCTTTGCGACAACGCCCAGGTTATTTCCCGCTACCATCTTTCGCAGGAAGGGGAGGTCGCTGGCTACAATTGGCACAGCGGCCTGGATAAAGTCGAACAACCTGTTAGGAGAAGTGTAGTAATAGTTAAGATCCGTTCCCTGAATTGGGATCATGCCAACGTCAGCAGAAGCCACAAACGGGAGTAGTTCTACGAAAGGGAGTGGGGGAAGTATGAACACTCGTCCAGGCGCTTCGCGTTCACCTAGCTCTCGCAGGGCAACCCTGTAGGAATTGGGCGCATCAGTGTGCGGGTATGTTGTATGCCCGATTATGACAACAGCAACATTGTCATCCAAATAGCGGACCGACCTCACCAGATCCTCCAACCCTCTGCCGGGAGCGACCCAGCCGTGATACACCACGACCTTATAGCTCTCGCCGAGGCCGAGGCGCTGACGTATCAGGTCATACCGGCCGCCTGGATCGAAGTCCCCCGGCGGATCGGGGCAGTTGTAGACGACCAAAGGCGGCGCTACCCGGTTGCGCTTTGCCAACTCCTCGGCGATGAACTCGTTGACTGTGATGTTAAGAGCAGCGTGAGGCATTATCTCGCGCTCAAGACGCTCCCAACCGTTCTTACGTATCTTTATCCATGGGTTGCCTATCTCGGTGAAAAGCTCATGCGCATCGTACACAAACCTGGCGTTGTTGGCTCTTGCGGCACCATAAGCCACGGGGACGTTATTCAAGTCGTGGGCATGGTATACATCAGCGCGGGTGGCAATTGCCCTGGGCAGAACACGACGAGTGAAGGTGTGACGTAAGGTAAGCGCGCTCCAAAAGGCAGCAGCCTGACTGCCCCTTGTGACCCCAGCTAGCTTGTAGAGCCAGCGAAACCGGGAGTCGCGGCCTTTCACCGCTACCCATTCGGTCGGTATGCCCTGAGTCTCTCCCACGCCATCGGACGTATCTTCGGATCGTGTGAGAATGCTCACGTCGTGGCCGGCGCCAACCAGGCTGTGAGCCTCCTGCATGATACGCCTGGTGACCTGGGCCTCCTGTACTATCATCAATAGTCTCATATTTTGTTAGTGGCCGCCTTCTCACATATACCAATTACCGATGGGTACTTACTCACGATCAAGGCGTATAGCCGCTTTGCAATCCATGCAGAGAAGCGGCGCAAACTGTCTAAGATGATCTAGGATGTGGCTTCCAGTCTGATATAACTATTATTCGCTCTGCGAGACCAAACCTCGAAGGAGAGCGGCAAGCTCACTCTCCCGACGCCGATAGGGGAAATTTTCCACAATATAACTTCTTATCAAATGTCTTCTCTGCTCGTCGGCGCGAACAGCGCGTGATACTGCCACGCCTATAGCGGCGGGATCGGCCAGGGGAACATACTCCCCTAATCCGCCTGTAACTTCCGGCAACGAGAAGCGCTTGGTAACCACCGGCACAGCCCCACAAGCCATAGCCTCAGCGACCGCTATGCCGAACCCTTCATGGACAGAGGCCTGCACGTAACAGGACGCCCGACGGTACAGATCCCGCAACTCCTCGACAGGTAAAAAGCGATCTATAAACTCCACATTGGAGGTTGCTATCTCCCTCAGACGTTCAATTGATCCATCAGGCGAACGTCCCACCAGCGCGAAGCGTACCCCAGGCGCGTATCGTGCTGCCTCTACAAATGTCCGCAACCCCTTTTGCGTTATGGAGCTTTCAATAATGGGCGATACAGTCACAGCCAAGGGATCTCGAGGTATGGAAGGGTCAGGAGAGAAAAAATCGGTGTCTATCCCATGGTACAAGACCACAACTCGCCGAGGACGCGCATACTTCAACACCTGCCGCTCGGACGCTGCCGATTGGGTAATGGTCATATCGGCCAGGGCCAGAGTTGGCTTCAGCAAGCGCCGAAACAGGGGTATCCGCAGCGTGCCGAAACCGATCTTGGGCATACTCGCCACGTCGTAACCGCCAGTGAAAAAGCCCACCTTAACGCCAAATAGCTTGGCTAACAGTGTCAGCGGCAACGCATATGTGGGCACGATAAACCACATCAACAGCACGTCGGGCCGGTTGAACAGTAAACGCTTGAGCACCTGCAAAACAAGCTTCACTACCGCATCAGGTCGGTGCAGGATCAAATGCCGCAAGATTGTCGCACGAGCTAGCTGTTTCTCGCCTCGATTGTGGACCACTGTATCCACGTTGAAGTGACGTCTCAATATATCTATGTCAATTTGCATGAAAGTTGACGGCTCGTAGGGCAATACGATCAACACCTTCAACGCGTGGGCCTCTGACAATCTCAACGCTTACACCTCGTAGGGGGTTTTGGCACCGGCCAAACACCGTAGCAAGGACGACACCACAGCTTTTTCGCTGATAGGGCCTGATGAACGAGACTACACTGCTGGCTCTCATACAGGCGGAGCTAATCCACAGCCGAGATTATCTCCCCGCCTATTCGCCCTTCATGCTCTCCCTCTTCCCACCACCCTATATAGGTGAGAACCGGCTCGACTCGCGGTTCTCTACAGACAAAGTCCCACCCTTGAGCTAACTCGTACCATTTAAGCCCGTTCACAAGCAACCAGTTGACCGCTACCAGCGAGGGGCTGTCGCGGTATTTTGTGCCCAGGGGACGAACTTCAACATAGCCAAAGTAACCATTGAACAGTGAACGCCACAGTGCCAGGTCAGCCAGAAAACGGTGAGTAGTGTCCAGATGCGAAGAGTAGGTTCCGAGGTTTGGAAGGCGGAATACGGCCTCACCTGTTGGCTTTAGAACGCGATGGACTTCAGTCAACACCCGCGAAGGCGCATCAAAATGCTCCAGCAAGCAAGTAGCATAAAGCAAATCTACTGTGCCACCCGCTAGAGGCAGGGCCTGTGCGTCGGCCACTATTGCGGTAGCACTCGTGGGGCGAGAATCTATGCCCAGAAAGCCCGGCCTCTGTAGGCTCCCGCAGCCGAGGTCTACCATAACAGGCAGTGCGGATGGCTCGATGCCTATTCTGTTTTCCCGATTTACTATGCCCCCGACGAGCCTGACGAGGTCGCTTTGGCGCTGTTCAGCTAAAGAGCGATGGTCACTATGACTTGTTGCGTCGCCCGTCGCAGATTTATATCGGCCCGCTTGGCTATATGCAACTACCTGGTCAGCAAAAGCGAGGTTCCACCTCAGCAGTCGCTGAAATAAAGAGATGCGAAGAATAGTGAAACCGCCCCGTGTGCCCAGCGTACCGGGATTGTCCGTGAGGAACACTACTTTGGTTCCGAGCAGTTTCGCAATCAGTGTCAACAGCAATGATAATTGTGGCGAAGTCATCCACATTAGCAGCACATCTGGGCGTTTCATGAGCAGCCTATTCAACACACGCAAGGCTAGCGCCTTCTCGCCACGGTCGTGAAATACCACATCTAGATCGAAGTACCGACCAAGCGCGGTTATATTGTCTTGCCCAGCGAGAGACGCTGCGGGCGCAATGAGTAGCATTTTAGGTACGGGCGAACTAGACTTCAACGATCATACCTCGCGACGAACAACGTTATTCCCATAGACAGACCGAAGAGGCCGACAGCCAGGGGAGAAGTATACACCGAAGGCGGAAAGCGGGGCGCACAACATCTTCATAATATTATACAGGCTAGGCAGGTGACACGTAAACCCACCTCGCTATAACAGGGGCGAACTCTACAGCACCTGTGGCACGTTATTGAGTATCACGTCTCTGCGATGAGGTTTAGTTACGCGACGAATAGAGTGACCAGCATCAGCACTACTGCAATAGATATGACGACCACAGAGGCCCACGCCAGCACTCGGTAAACGGGGCCGATGGCATAGCGACCCATTATACCCTTGTTGCTTGCCAACCGAACGATGAACACCAGCAGTATAGGCAACAGGGAGCCGTTCAGCACCTGCACGACGATCAGCACCGTGAATAAGGGCAGGCCCGGTATCATAGCAACTAGCGCGCCTATAACCACCAGCGCCGTGAACAGGCCCATAAAGACCGGAGCTTCCGTGAAGGAGAGACTGACACCCTTCTCAAAGCCTAGAGATTCCGTGACCGAATAGGCGGTAGCCAATGGCAGCACGCCCGCGGCAAGCACCGAGGCCCCGAAGAGACCCACAGCGAACAGTATGGTGGCTGACGACCCGGCCACAGGCTCAAGAGCTTTAGCTGCGTCGGCGGCGCTGTTGATCTGAATGTGGTGGGCGAAGAGGGTAGCTGCGGTCGCTATGATAATGAAGGCTGCGACCACATCCGAGAATATAGCCCCGAACACCGTGTCAAAGCGAGTGTACTTGTAGTCGCTCGGCGTGACGCCCTTCTCTACCACACCCGACTGCACGAACAGTTGCATGTAGGGGGTTATGGTCGTGCCGATAAGGGCCACAAGCACAAAGAGGTCTGCCGGCGCCAGGCTGATCGTGGGCTTGAAAAAGGACGCTCCAACCTCACCCCAGGGCGGTTTCGCCAGGAACGCAGCTATGATGTAGGAGAAGAGAGCCAGAGAGAGGAGCAAGAAGACCTTTTCCACAGCCTTGTAAGACCCTTTGGTGATGGACCACCAGATAAGGAAAGCCACAGGCGGCACGGCCACCCAAGCAGGTATGCCAAACAGCCCGGCGGCGGCGGCCACGCCTACAAACTCGGAGATGGTAACGCCGGTGTTCGCCACGAACAGCACCAGCACCGCCAGCATGGTCCACCCCACACCGAACTGCTCACGTATCAGGTCGGACAGCCCCTTGCCCGTGACCGCCCCCATGCGGGCGCACATCTCCTGCACCAATACGAGGCTGACCGTGACGACCAGCAAAGCCCACAACAGAGTGTATCCATAGCTAGCCCCTGCTGAAGCGTAGGTGGCGATGCCTCCTGCGTCGTCCCCTGCGGCTGCCGCCACTACTCCCGGCCCCAGCAGCGCCAGATAAGGCCACAGACGGTTGCGCCGCAACTTCCTGAGAGGAGACAGCACAGGAAGGCGCAGCCATCCGGGCAGGCTAGTGGCCGAGTCTGGCAGCATATTGGGCGCATAGCGATGCTTAGGCTCAACCTCCTCAGTACGAGGAGTAGGGTTGACCTCAATAGTGGTCCTCACCTGCGCGGTCTTGTCAGTCATTGGTCACTAACTGAAAATCCTGGGGAGGCGCTTCTTCCAGCTTTCTGGTAGAACGGCGTCGAGCGCATCGTCTACGGTTACTACGCCCAGGAGAGTGTCGTCGCGGTCCACGACGGGCAGGGCGAGGAGGTTATATTCGGCCATCTTGCGGGCCACCTCGCGCTCGTTCTCGCTTGGGCGCACACTGAGAAAGTCTGTCAGCATGAAATCACCGACGGCATGATTGCGGTCATGCACAAGCAAGTCTCGCACCGTAATAACACCCACTAGCTTCTGGTCGTCTTCGGAGTCTGTGACGTAAATGTAGTAGATAAGGTCGGCAGACAGGAAGACCAGCTTGTGAGTCTCTATCACCTGGGCAACGGTCATGGTGGCGGGCACCCGCACGAAGTCGGTTGTCATTAGACCGCCTGCGGAATGCTCAGGATAGCGCATCAGGTAGCGTACCTCTTCAGCGTCCTCTTCATCCATCTGATCCAGTAAGGCCCCGGCCTTGTCCTCAGGCAGCTCTGCCAATAGGTCGCTGGCCTCATCGGGCGCCATCTCATCGAGTATGTCGGCTGCGCGCGCTTCAGGTATCTGCTCGACTATATCAGTCTGGCGCTCAGCCTCGATCTCTTCGAGGGTGTCGGCTGCCAGGGTATCGTCGAGAGAGGCTATAATCTCCGCGCCCTGGCGATAGCTGACCGAGTCGGTTATGCGAGCTATCTCCACGGGGTGCAGATGCGACAGCTTTTCGTGCGGAAGGGGCGCCCCGCCGGGCACATTGGAGCCGAACAAGTCGAGATGCTGCCAACGCACTATTTTCGGGTGAACCGGCTTCCTCGTAATGGCGTGGACAAGCCGGGTCAGGTGCAGCCGCCGCAGTAACCCACCGATGCTTATGTCAACGCCCCACACCCACCAGCGACCGGCCTCTGCGGGATCGTTGCTGGAGATCGCCCCCGTCAGTGCCACGTCGTTCACGCGCACCACCTTACGGCTCTCCAGGTCAATCACTTGCTTATCCCATACGTCGCGGGCCAGCAGCATCTCGCCCTCGCGGCGCTCGAACGGCTGTAAATCCACCTTCGGCGAGCTTAGACGTGCGCCGTCCTTGCCCAGGCTCTTGATCTGCTCTATTGGCAGGAAGAAAGGCTCGTGCTTATGGCTAGTAGTAGCCAGCAAGCCCTTCACCACCGGCAGTTCAAGCTCGAAAGGCTCGCCCTCTTCGTCAACAGGCAAAGCCGAACCACGCCCGGTGTCAGCCTTGAGAAGTTCGACTACCAGATCGCGGATGCGCGCCACCTGGTCGCCCTGTTGGCCGCGCACCGCCTTGCCTATGAGTTCAGATAGGTAAAACATCTGTTGCCCTAATATACAGTATATTACAGTGATGGTATAATTGCGTTATCCCTCGGCTTATATTTGCGCGTGGCCTGTGCTTGTGTCGGTAGACTGGCGTCGGTGATAAGGAGATACTTTTATGCGGATTGGTGGCCCTGTGCGTTGGGCGCTTCTGCCTGCTTCATTGGTTCTTTGTGTTTTCGCCCTGGCTGCGTCCCAACTGCCTGTGCGGTTGAGCGCACAATCGCGGGCGGGCGTGCCCGGCCCCAACGACTGGCCGATGTTCCTGTACGACCCCCAGCGCCAGGCGTGGAACGAAGGCGAAACGGCCCTCTCGCCCGCCACCGCGCCGCACCTGCGCCTCAAGTGGAAAGCGGTCATAAGCGGGGACATCCTGGCCGCTTCGCCCTCGGTGGTGGGCGACACGGTCTATATAGGCAGTTGGAACGGCTTCGAGTACGCCCTCAACACCGCCGATGGGAGCGTGCGGTGGAAGACCGACCTCGGCGTAACGGCCTCTACCGAGCCAAACTGCATACCCGGAAACGCAGGCGTATCGTCGTCGGCGGCTGTGGGCAACGGTCGTGTGTATGTGGGCGGCGGGGCCGACTATTTCTATGCGCTGGATGCGGCCACCGGGCAGCCGGTCTGGCGGCTCTTCACGGGCGACGCCCCACCCAAAGACGGCTCGTATAATTGGGCGTCGCCTCTGTTGGATGAGGACCGAGTGTATAGCGGAGTGGCCTCGTTTTGCGACAGGCCCTTCGTGCGCGGCTACATGTGGAGCGCCAACGCAGGCACGGGCGCCGACGAGCAGCGGGCGTACGCCGTGCCGGAAAACGTGCGTGGTGGGGGCGTCTGGACCTCGCCCACGCTGGACAGCGCTCACAAGCGAGTGTTCCTGACTACAGGCTCGCCGGGCAACGTGTACGGCTCGGTCGATTCTCTGGTGGCGGTTGACCTGAATACATACCACCTCACCGATACGTGGCGAGTGCCGAAAGAGAACGAGGGGGCCGACCCCGACTGGGGCACTACACCGACCCTCTTCACATTGCCGAGCGGCAAGCAGATGGTGGCGGCGGGACACAAAAATGGCCGCTTCTACGCCTTCGGTGCGGACCACCTGGGGTCGGGACCGGTTTGGGTGTCGCAGGTCGCCAACGGCGGTGAGTGCCCGCAGTGCGGTGAAGGCACTATATCGTCGGCGGCATACCACGACGGTGTGCTGTATGTGGCCGGGGGCGGGACTATGAGCAATGGCAAGGAGGTGGGCGGGGCGATACGCGCCCTGGACGCGGCCACCGGCGCTGCGCGCTGGGAGTACCCGACCGGGGGCGCGATATTGCCCGGGTTGGCGGGCGCGAACGGGGTGATCGTGGCGGCGGCTGACTATGAAGTGCATATAATCGAGGCAGCCACCGGCAGGACGCTCTTCCGCTTCGACACCGACCACAAAGCCACGATATATGGCGCGCCCGCCATCGCCAACGGCGCTATCTACATACCCTCGACCGACGGCGTAGTGTACGCCTACGAAGTGCCGCCTGAGTTTGTGCCGCCTACCAGCCCCCCCCCCCCCCCCCCCCCCCCGCCACCCGCCCCGCGGCCCGCGCGGCGCGCCCCCCCCCCCCGCTGCCGCAGCTTGCATCACTCGGAGCGCAGCCGAGCACGGTGCAGGCACCGCCGCTCTCGCTCGACAACGCGGTGATCTCGCCCGA
>JBBSGN010000047.1:0-10037 GCA_038254085.1 Chloroflexia bacterium
CGCGCCTGTGCGGGAGGAAGCTGTACAGTGAGACCCTGGGCAACATGACGATGATCCTGTGGAACGTCATGGGCGTGGGCGCGATCCTTACCCTCTCCAACGGCCTCACTCAGGCCCGCGAGTACGCCGAGCTAATCTGGCCACTCGACGTGATGGTATTGACAGCCCTGCTGATGGCGGGCTACAACATCTTCAGAACGATCTTTGGCCGCAAGGAGAAGAAGTTGTTCGTCTCCTTGTGGTACATTATGGGCACGATGATCTGGATGCCGATGCTATATTTCGTCGGCAACGTCATGTGGCAACCGCTCCTACCCAGCAGCAACACGACCAACCCCAGCGCCGTTACAAACATAGCAGGCTTCCCATCAGGCAGCTTGACGGGCATAGACGACGTGACCTGGCAGTGGTTCTACGGCCACAACGTGTTGGGCTACTGGTTCACCACCTCCGGCATCGCCATAACTTATTATCTGGTGCCGGTAATCATCCGCTCGCCCCTGTATAGCCACCTCCTGTCGCTGATAGGCTTCTGGTCCATCGCCTTCTTCTACGGGCTGCTGGGGCAGCACCACATACTTTCCTCGCCCACCCCAGGCTGGCTCAAGACGCTGGCGGTGATCGGCTCGCTCGGCATGTTCATCCCTGTGCTGACGTTCCTGACCAATATCTGGCTGACGATGCGAGGCAACTGGGGGAAGATTTACGAAAGCCTGCCGCTAAAGTTTGTAATAGTGGGCACCATTTTCTACTTCGTGACCTGTATTCAAGGGCCGATGCAGGCCATCCAGGGCTTCAACCGCCTGATCCACTTCACCAACTGGATCGTGGGCCACGCGCATCTGGCGCTGCTCGGCACCTTCTCTTTCTGGGCGATGGGCGCGATCTATTACATCATTCCGGTCACGCTCAAGCGCCGCATCTACAGCCCAGGCCTGGCCGAAGCGCAATTCTGGCTGGTGACGGCGGGCTTCCTGCTGATGATGATTTCGTTGCAGGTTGGCGGCCTTGTGCAAGGGTCGGCCTGGCTGAACGGCGACTCGGTGTACAAGGTGCTGCCCGAATTGAAGCCGTACCTGGTGGCGCGGGCCATCTCCGGCGCGTTGATCGTCATGGCCGGTATCATGCAGGCGTGGAACATCTACAAGACCGTGACTGCGAGCGAGCCGATGCTGGCAGCTGCACCCGCCCCCGCCGAAGCGCCGGCGTAAGCGTTTACCGACGACCGACGACCGACGACCGACAACCGACGACCGACAACGAATAATCACCGACTTCTGACTACTGATTGAGGAAGGATAGAATGCAGCAGCAAGGGCACCAGCAAGGCGGAGCAGTTTTCAGGATGGACGCGCGCACGGTCGCCATTGGGGCGTTTGTCGTCTTTTCGTCTACTATTTTCGTTGTAACCGCCCTTCCCTACCTCACCTTCAACCCACCGCGCTCGGCGGACGCCCGCGTGCTGACCGACCAGGAGGAGGCGGGCAGGCGGTTGTACGCCTCCAACGGGTGCAACTACTGCCACACGCAGTACCTCCGCCCGCAGGACTGGACGGGCGTCGGCTCCTTCCGCACGGTGGGCAGGATCGCGCAGGCGGGCGACTACTATTATCAGCAGACGCCCATGCTCGGCTCCGAGCGCACCGGCCCCGACCTGTCCCAGGAAGGCGGCGTGCATACCGACGAGTGGCACGTGGCCCATTTCTTCAACCCGCGTTACACATCGGTCAAGTCAATCATGCCCCAGTTCAGCTTCTACTACGACCAGAGCACGGCGGGCGGCGTCGAGCCAACGAACGACATCTGGAACCTGGTATCATATGTGCAGAGCCTGGGTGGGCAGGCGGGAGTTGAACGGGCAGCCCGCCAGAGGGCGCTCAAGCAGAAGCTGCTTACAGAGCGCGCTAAGGGCAACGAGGCGATCATACATGAGTGGTTCCCGTCCACATGGCGCACGGTCCGTAACCCCATGGAGCCGACGCTCCGTTCGCTGATTCACGGCAAGCAGGTCTTTACGACCAACTGCACCGGCTGCCACGGTCTAAAGGGCGATGGCAAGGGGCCCGCGGCCAACTTATTGAGCCTTCCGGCCCCGCCCTCGATCAACCCGTACAACAGTAGCGGCCAGCCGCTGTTAGGCCCCGCTCCGCGCAACTTCACCGACACCAGCCAGCAACTGTACTTCAGCGACGGTGAGCTTTACGACGCAATTCTGTTCGGCGTGGACGGCACGGCCATGCCTGCCTGGGGGGACATGCTCACGGTCAACGATATTTGGGACGTGACCAACTTCATCCGCACGATACCCAATAACGGACTCCAGCGCGACGACCTGGACGCGAGCATGATGGTCAGTCCGCCCGACATCAAGCCGATTGAAGTCACCCCCCTGCCGATTCAGATACCGGGCAACGTGCCGGTGGTCGCACCGCAAACCCCCACCGCCGTGCCTACGAGCAAGGCGCAGACCGGCCCGGGCGCGGGTGGAAAACCCGTCACGACCGCAACCCCGTCGACAGCCGACGCCACACCGGCCCCGTAGTTGGACAAGGCCGTATGGGCCCCGGCCTGGTAAGCAGTAGCAGTAATGGAGAAAGGTGCTATGGCTCTAAAAATGAGGATGATGCGGCTTTTCATGGCGCTGGGCGGCCTCTTGATGGTGGCGACGCCCTCTACCGCGTTCGCGCACGACAATCTGGGCGGGGACGAGTTGGCGGTCGCCAACTGGATGCTGGTGGCGGCGATGGTCACGATTGTGATAGCCCTCCTGTGGGGCCTGTGGGCGTTCAAGTCGGGCCAGTTCACCAACGTGGAGGAGTCGAAGTACACCATGCTCGACACCGCCGACGACTACGACGCAATCATGGCCGAGGCCGAGCAGCGCGAATTGGTCGCCAAAGCCGCGACCGAGGCCGCGCAGGCCACTAAACCCGCCGCCGAATCCGCTGTATCAAAGTCCGAGCGGGCCGGCAGCACGGTCAGCATTTAGATCGGAGGTAGACCATGTCGTTTCCTAACCCCGGTGACCTGATTAAGCCCTGGAGCTGGGACATCGCAATAGAGGGAGTAGTCTGGTTCGTCGTTATCCTGGTCGGCGGGCTGATATGGATCTGGACGCGCAGTGGCACGTCGCGCAAGAGCCTGCCCGATATATTGGGTCGCAACGTCGAAGATTTCGCGGGCGTAACCCAGGAAGGCAACGGGCCGATACCGATCTTCCTTTTGGTGCTGTACATGATAATCGCGCTCGCTATTATAGGCTACCCGGCCATCACACTGGTCTTCAACTATAAGTATTAACGACCGAACACTATATGAGTAAAGTTTTGGCGAAGCCGAATAGCACGAGCCATTTGAAGGTGAAAGTGCGTTTCTTAGTAGATCAAACGCTAACGCCCTTGAAGGGTAGCCTGGTCTACAATTCAAATGACAGCGCTTTTGACTTTGAGCCATATCAAGACCAACAACTCATACAGAGAATTGGCCCAAGCAGCACGAGCTCATTGACCATTGGCACGCTGCAAATCGAGGTAGGAGTTGACACTTCGATTGCACTCCATGTTTGGGGGTTAATGCCTCAAGCATCATGGAAGCGCGGTGATCTTCCATATATTGACGCGCAGCCTGGCGGCGTCAAAATCGCTCTTGCCGATGAGGAGTGGCCGCACTTGGATCGGGGAACAAGTATTGGCCTGGTTGAAATCAATGAATGGCCGACCGTTTTCGATCCCAAGAGCGGCTGGCTTTGCATTGGTAGCCCTGACACGGATAACTCTTCTAGCTGCGTTGAGTTCGCAAGCGACACGATTGCAGTAATCAAGGGAGACATCCTTACCGCTGTTTGGTTACATCCCAAAATCAGGTGAAATGGACTTGTTCGGTAGCCCTCCTCTTCCCCGACCCAATTGAATCTGTCTCGCCCCTAGTATCTGGACAAGGTCACTTCCTGAGGACCCCGCTGATATGGCACTACACATCGAAAGGAACAGAGCATGGAACAAGAAGCCCTGGCGACCCAAAACTCTATACAGGCGGCGCATGAAGCCAGACACGAAGAGGTGCATGAGCCTCTGTACGGGCTTGCGCCGGAGCCGGGAGGCGGTGGACCGGCCAGCGACCACGACCCATCTCAGCCGAGCGTGGAAACGCCGGTTGAGGAGCCGGCAGGCCCAGGCGACAACCGGATCAACATGACCTGGGGCATCGTCTTCGGGGGCGTGCTGATCCTCTTCTTGATAGTGGCCGTGCTGTACCTGGGCATCGGCAACACCTACGAAAGCTCGCCCTTCACGGCTTATCCGGTCAAATAGAGAGGCAACTTCCCTATGGCTTTTGTTCGCACAATCACATTCGTTGTACCGGCCGAGCGCACGGTTGAGCTTGAGCCGGGGCATAACCTGTACCTGGCGGCGGTACATGGCATCCAGATTGCCGCCCAAAACACCCAGGGCTATCATCGTGGGGGCGTGTGGATGCAGCGCGAACCCGACGGCTCGGTGAGGGTGCTGGCTTATACGCAGTGGTACGAACTGGACAACATCGAAAGCTACGCCGACATCCCGATGGTGCGCGATTTCGAGAAGGACGTTGCCACCTACCTCAGCCGGCCCGTGATAGACATATACGAGGTGATGGGCTAGATCGGGGAGTCATGTTCAACTTTGTCCAGTGGGATAGCCCGCTCATCTTTCTTCTCGAGTTCCTGCTGGCCGTAGCGGTGATCGTGGCCGTAATGTGGATCGGCAACAGAGCCAATTTAGACTCGCCGCCCCGTCCTGCACCCACTCTCGGCGATGAGGACAATGCGCTCGAAGCCTCGCCTCTCAACAGCGTCGAAGACCCCAATATGGAAGAGACGCCGCAGAGCGACAGGCAAGTATAGCGGCGCATTAGCCCTGTAGGGGCGGTTTGCGAACCGTCCGGCGCAAAGACAACAGCCAGTAACCTATCCTAGTTAGGGGTATATGAACTTGAAAACCGGCACACTGCCGCTGCCTCGATGGAAGAAGGCAATTTATATCTTCCTCGGCCTGCTGGCTGTGGTTATGGTGGGCCTCTCTTTCGCGCAGATTTGGGTGATGAACAGCGTAGACCAGATACCGGGCTATGGCGTTGTGCGGGCCAGTGAGCAAGGGCTGCCGCCACCCGACGAGCGTGGCGCTTTCCTGGTGCTGAACGACGCGCACAACCCAAACTACCCCAGCACGCTAGTCGAGTTGCTGGCTACGACGGAGGCGGGGGTCGTGGACGCCAAATCGGGCGCACACCTGCTGCCTGGCGAGGTGAAAGCCGTGATGGTCCAGTCGGCGGTAGTGAGCGACGGCAGCGAGTATCGAGTCTACCGCATCGGCGATCCGTCCCCCGAACCGATGAAGTTCCAGAGACTGACCGGCGGCAAGCAGATGCTGATCGAGCCGAAAGACGGCACATGGGACCCAGGCCCGTACATAGTTGACATACCGTCCGAGGGGATGTTCGGCGGGCGCAGCTATTTCCAATTTTACGTAGACGCTCCCAAGTAGGGACTAAAGAAAGAGGTACAGGCATGGCAACAATGACAGCCCAGGGCAGGCTCGCCGACGCGGCCCCACCGCAGGCCACCACAGGCCAGATAACATCCGGCGCTCACGACGAACATGGCCTCGCCCGCTTCTTCTACGCGGCGGCGGCGGCCCTCATATTGAGCGCGATCCAGGGGGTGGTGCAGCGCCTCCCCGGCATCTCGGACTGGCTGCGCGACGCCGATTACGGGGGGCACCTGGTCACGAACCTGGCGCACACCCATATTACTATCGTGGGCGCGGGGACCATCAGCCTTACCGGGTTGATTTATTATGTGCTGCCCAGGGTAACGCGCAGGCCACTGTTCAGCCCGGCCCTCACCAACATATCGTTCTGGGCCACGATAATAGGCGTGTTCGGCTTTTATCTTGCCATGCTGTCAATCGGCACGTACGAGGGCGCGATGGTCCACGCGGGTTGGCCTTACGATGCCGCCCGCGACTGGATGGGCGCGTGGCACAAAGCCCCTATGGCGGTCACCGCCGCCATCATGGGCGTCGGCTACTGGACCTTCGTTACCAACGTATACGTGACGGTAAGCAGAGCATCGCGCGAGCGCAAGATAAATCCAGCCGCCGGGGCCACCGACCACGAGTTCTTGCTCGCCAAGTTCTTCGTGGTCGGGGCGACGGGCCTGCTGTTCGGCACGGTGCAGGGTGTGTATCAGGTGCTGCCCTGGTCGCTCGACTGGCTGCACGCGACGGGTGAGGCCGGGCACCTGATTGACCCGATGGCCCACGCGCATATGAACCTGGTAGGCGGGGTGAGCGTATCGCTCATGGGGCTGTTCTACTTCTTCCTGCCCAAGATGCTGGGCAAGCCTATGTTCAGCCTGAAGCTGGGCAAGTTCAGCTTCAGGTGCATCGTGGTGGGGGTGTTTGGCTTCTACCTGGCTGCGCTTACGCTCGGTTTTCTGGAAGGCAACATGATACTGGCGGGCAAGACCTTCGACGAGGCCAAGGCCACGATAGGCTTTTGGCACCCGACGCTGCTGGCTGTCACCGCCAGCATTATGGGCGTGGGCTTCTGGTCGTTCATCGCCAATATGCTCCTGACGATACGGCAACGGCCCGCCCAGGACGCGCCGCCCGACCGCACGCTGGTCCCCTTCATAGCTTTCAGCGTGGTGGCGATCCTGTTCGGCACCATTCAGGGCGTGGTACAAATCCTCGACCCTGTGGAACAGTGGCTCGAAGAAGCCCTGCCTTCCAGCTACTTCGTAACCCCGCTGGCCCACGCGCAACTAAACATGGTGGGGTTCGCCATCATGGGCCTGATGGCGATGAGTATCTTTCTGCTGCCGCGCATACTCGGTCGCCCCGTAACCGATCCGGTTAGCGGAAGACGCGCCCTCACGGGGATTGGCATCGGCATCACAGCCACCTACTTAGTCTTCCTGGTTGTGGGCCTGCTAGAGAGCATCGCCATACACAACGGCGCGACGCCTATGCAGGCCCAGGAGCAGGCGGCAGGCACGTGGGGCCGCTACGCTCTCTTCGTAGGCGCACAGGCCATACTCGGTCTCGGTTATCTACTACTCTTCCGCTATATCACCAAGGTTATTGGGCGCGAGACGATTCGTGCGTACTTTGCGAACTTCCGAGGTCGTATGAGGAGCGCAGTTCAACAGGCTATGCGCGTCCACCCGCGCGCCGTTCCACCCACAATCGAGGCGGCACAGCGTAAGGCCATAGCCGCCGTCGTGCTTGAGATGGTGTTCATAGGCATAGGCTGGGTATTCAGTGGGCGACCCTTCGTCGGCGTGATGGTCATGGCGGCTGGCGTCAGCTTCACCACCGTTGTATATGTGATACTCGCGATCGCGGGTGGAGACGCCTTGCTGGTGCCCCTGCTGATGTCCTATTATGCGATTGCAATCGTGAGCAGTATAAACTGCTACCGTAGCTACATGCGCGACGTGAAGCTGCACCTGATTGCTTCGGCGTAGGGAGTTGCACTGTTTGGCCCAGCATAAATCGCCCTTGGTGCAAAGGCTATATAAAGAGAGCAAGCGAGTATCAAACGAGTATCACGGTATGGGGGAAGGCGCAATAAATCACGCCCCTACACCAATGCTCGCCTAGAGGCGTGATTTTACCGTGCCCTCTCTCTTCTCTATTCTCCCTGACTCCGCCTCCGCTCTATTAGGTAAACGCCGGGAATGAATAGCCTCGCCGCTCGTGCCCGTTCGGGAATCACAGAACGGTTAGCGCGAGTTAGCCAAGCATAAAAATAGCAGGATTTGGGGCGTAATTGGCTGATGTGCTAATCACGCTTGCAGCGAAATATGACTGCAATCCATTGATTCAATGACGAACGACGACAGGCGCGACGTGAGCGATGCGACCTCAGGTAAGACGCAACAAGAAGGCGGCGTGGTGCTCCTTCCGCCGGGCACCCTTGTGGTGCTGTGCGGCATCTCAGGGTGCGGCAAGTCAACCTTCGCAGCTGCCAACTTCACGACGACGCAAATCGTCTCCTCCGATGAATGCAGAGCTATACTTTCGGACGACCCTGCCGACCAGAGCGTTTCGGGACGGGCGTTCGAGTTGTTACACTGGATCACGGACCAGCGGCTAAGACGCAAGCGGACTACCGCCGTTGACAGCACCGCCCTGAGCAAGCGGGCAAGGCGTGACCTGCTGAAGATAGCCCACTCAAACCAAGCTCATATTGTCCTGATTTGCTTTGACATCCCGCTCGCAGAATGTTTAGCACGAGATATAGCACGCGAGCGCACGGTGGGCCCCGTCGTTATCGGGCGGCAATACAAGGCGTTTACGGCTGCGCTCAGCGACATACAAGACGAGGATTGGGACCGGGTGTTCGTTCTCAGCGAAGAAGAGGCAGGCAAGGTAAGATTTATGGCTCAAGCAGGCTCGTTCGAGTTGCGGGACTTGACAGGCCCGTTCGACGTAATTGGCGACCTGCACGGCTGCATGAGTGAGTTGCGCGAACTGCTAGACAAGCTGGGCTACCGGCAAGGCTCCAGACCGGCATTCTACCACCCCGAGGGCCGCAAGCTCGTTTTCCTGGGCGACCTGGGCGACCGAGGGCCGGACAGTGCGGAGGCGTTTGCCCTGGTCATGTCACTTGTCGAGGACAGAGTGGCGCTCTACACGCCGGGCAATCACTGCAATAAGCTGATGCGCTATCTACAGGGCCGTCATGTCAAGCAGACACACGGTCTCAGTATGGCGGTGGAGCAGGTTGAGGCGCGAGACAGGAACAAGCCTGGCTTCAAGGACCGCTTGCGCCGCTTCATCGAGAACGCACCCACCTATCTGTGGCTGGATAACGGCCTGCTGGTGGTGGCCCACGCGGGCATCAAGGCTGACATGATAGGCAAAGATAATTCTGCGGTACAGAGGATGTGCTTGTACGGGGACATCACGGGGCAGACCAACCCGGACGGCACCCCGATGCGGCTCGACTGGGCGCAGCGCTATACAGGTACAGCCGCCATTGTGTACGGCCACACGCCCAAGCCCGACCCTGTATGGGTGAACAACACCATAAATATAGACCAGGGATGCGTGTTTGGTGGCTGGTTGAGCGCGCTGAGGTGGCCCGAATGCGAGACGGTGTCGGTGCGTGCCCACGCCGCCTATTACACCGAGTGTACGCCCCAATTCATCGAAGAAGCGCATAAAAGCGGGTCTGAGGCCGAGAACGAGTAGCAAAATCGCCATATTGGTCGCCTAGCTTATTGACTCGCCAGGCGTGCCAGTGTATAATCACGCCAACACGTGCAGGCGTCAGGCACGATGCTCATGTGTCGTGTGGTCGCCTTACTTTTATTAACTTATAGTATGGAGGTACGAACATGGCTGAAGCATATTGTGTCAAGGACCGCAAAATGGTAGAGATCAAGGACCCCAAGGAAGTGACCCTCAAGAACGGTCGCAGCGCCACTCAGGGCACTTGCCCGCATTGTGGCACCAAAGTGACCCGCATTGGTGGGATGAAGAAGTAACGTCGAAACCGCGTGGCCCATCGCCTATCGCCCCGGCACCAGGAGGCAAGGGAGAATATGGACGAAGAGGACCAGTTTCTCAGCCAGGCGCTATCCGGCATATCGGAGTCCGAGGTCATCACTATCTTCTTTCCTCTTTGGAGGCGTGCCCTCGTCGTTGACACGCGCCACGATGAAGGAACCGGCTTCCTGGTGCGGGTCATGCCACAGGTAAGCTCGATGGAGGAGCGGCTTCTCAGCATCGAGAGGTTGCGCCCGCGTCTCGGCAAGGTCCGCAGCATCCTGGGCATACCCTGGATGAAGTCGGTCAAGACGTTGCGCGAGCAGGGTGTGGCAAACCGCCTGATCGAGAGGTTAGCAGACGCCGGGGTGCCGGTCGAGCCAGCCATAATCTCAGTCAACGACGCCATCGAGCAGCTTTGGCAGCTTGAGCGGCTCGCCTACATCGAGATGGTTCGCGGCCAGGGCTACGAAACGATCTGGACAGCCACATCTTAGA
>JBBSGN010000048.1:0-9928 GCA_038254085.1 Chloroflexia bacterium
GACCGAGGCCGAGTACGGCCAGGCCAATCCCATGGCCGAGCAGCACCCCGGCATACTGGCCCACGCCATCCCTGAGCGCAAAGAGATCGGGGTGGCCGTCGAGCGGCTGCGTCAACAACCCCCTGAGTTAGCGCGAGAAAGTTTCCGCCACGAGATGACCCACGTGGTGGCGGGCGCGTTGTCGTCCCAGAACCTCCCCATAGGCTTCCAGGAGGGGCTGGCCCAGTACAACGAGCTTTCCGAGAGCCGCAGCCAGGAAGTCGTGCAGGCGATACAGGCGGCACAGGCGGCTAACGCGCCGCTACTGTCGTGGCGCGACCTCAACGACCCCGGCAAGTTCAGCGAGCGGCTTGAAATGGCTTATCCCCAGAGCTACACGGTGATGGCCTTCTTGGCCGACCGCTATGGGATGAAGCTCTTTTCGCGCTTCGTGGACGAGTTGCGGCGCGGGGAGGATTACGAGGGGGCGCTGCAAACCGCCTATGACCAGCCGATGGAGAAGCTAGAGGAGGAATGGAAGGGCTACCTGCCAGGTTTCCTCAAGGACGGGTGGAAACTGAACATCTTGAGCGCGCACGACCTCGGCCCTGGCATCGCGCTGTACGATTCGGGCCGCTTCGCCGAGGCGCGGGACGTGTTTGCCCGCTCCGAGAAGCTGTACAGCGACCTGGGCAAAGCGGACAAAGCGGCCCAGGCGGCGGACTATTTGACTAAAGCCACCAAAGCGCAAGGAGCCACGACGCTGGCCGACCAGGCGCGCAAGGCTTTGGAGGGGCATGATTACGCCGGGGCGCAATCCGGCGCGCACAGCGCAAGCAGTGACTTCGCGGCGCTGAACCTGACGAGCCAGCACGACCGGGCTGAGTGGATCGCGCAACAGTCGAAGCGCGGGCTGGACGCGATGGCGGTGTTGCAGAAGGCGCAGGGCCACCTGGCGGCGTTCTACCTGCCCCAGGCGCAGGCCGAGGCGCGGCAAGCAGGCGAGGCTTTTGCGGCGCTGGGGGATGGGGCGCGGGTGGCGGAAGCGAACAAAGTGCTGTCCGATCTGTGGGCGTGGCAGCGGCTGGTGGGCGGAGGCGCGTTGGGCGCGGGCGCTCTGTCGGTGCTGCTGGGTGGGGCGGCTGTTATGCGCTCACGTCGGCGGGCCAGGCGCGTGATGAAGTCTGCGTATTCGGGAGAGGAGAGGGCGTCATGGCTGTAGCGTTCATGGCCGAGGGGCAAGAAATAGGCTCGCAGTTGGCGATGTACCGCCGGCGCATACGCCGCGAGCGCAGGCTGCGTTACCTGGCGCTGGCGGGCGTGGGGATGGGCGTCGCGTGGGTGGCGGCTGCGCTCCTCTATTACTTCGACGCGGCTCCGGCGGGGTTGCTGCCAGTGTGCCTGGGGCTTACTCTTTTGCTGCCTGTGGCGGCGTTGGCAGTGGAGGCGGCGCGGCGGCCTTCGTTGGAAGAGACCGCGAGCATACTGGATGGGCTGCTTGACGACCGGCAACGGATGTTGACGGCGGTGGAACTGCTTGACGGCCGACGGCAGGAGCCGATGGCGCGGGCGCAACTTGCCACCACTGCGGGCATATTGGCCGGGACCGATCCGAGAACGCTCTATCCGGTACATAAGCCCTGGACGGCGACGGCCCTCAGCGTGGGGCTGCTTTTCCTTGCGCTGGGGCTGTTCGCGTTGAGAGGGGTGCCGGGGAGCTTCGTGCCTTTGCAGGCGGGGGCGTTGCCGCCCGACGGGCAGACGGCTTCGGCGTTGGCCTCGCCGACGGCGCAATCGGGGCTGCCCGGCTCGGACAGCACGCCCACACAGGTCGCGCAACAGGTCCAACCGCAGGCCACAACGTCCAGTGGGAACGAGCAGGGCGATAGCAACGCTTCGGAGCAGGCGCAAGCCTCGCAGGACGCGCAGGCGAGTTTGCAACGGTTGGCGCAGGCGCTGAGTGAGCAGAGCGCCACGCAGGGGGCAGCCGATAGCTTGAAGAAGGGCGATTACGAGGGCGCGGCCAAGCAGCTAGAGGAGTTGGGCAAGAACAACGACCAGCTATCGCCGAGCGCCAAGAGCGGGTTGTCGGACACGCTCGGTAAGGCGGCGCAAGACCCGGCCACCACGCCCGACTTGAAGCAGCCGGAGCAGCAGGCGTCGAACGCGCTGGGTAGAGGCGATTACAAGAACACGTCCGACGCCCTCAAAGACCTGGGTGACGCTATAAAGAGGACGGCGGGCAACATCGTGCCACAGCAGGAGCTTGCGAAGGGCTTCCCGCAACCGCAGCAAGGCCAGCAAGGCCAGCAAGGCCAGCAGGACGCGAGCGCGCAAGGGGCGCAACAGGGCCAACAAGGGCAACAGGGTTCGCAGTCTCAGGCTGGGCAGCAGGGTCAGCAAGGACAACAGGGCGGCCAACAGGGACAGAGCGGCCAACAAGGCCAGCAAGGTCAGCAAGGTCAGCAAGGTCAGCAGGGCGGGCAAGGCCAGGACCAGAGCGGCAACGGCGGCCAGCAAGGGGGCCAGAGCGGGGGCGCCCAGAACGCCGAGGGCGACGGTCAGCCGAGCGGTCCGGGTCAGGGCAGCCGTGTGAGCGGCCCCGGCGATCCGCCGCCCGACGTGCAGGGCAACCCGTTCGAGTTAGAGAACAAGCCCGGCCAGGGCAAGGACAACCCGCCCGACAACAACCAGCACCTCGGCCTCACGCTGGAAGGCGGTTCGGGTGCGGGCGGAACCGCGCCTGTATCGCCCGGTGGCGCTGTCACCACGCCGGGCGAGAGCAACCGCCTGCCCGTTGAGAGGTGGGGGATTGTAGAGAGGTATTTTGGCGGGAAGTGAGCGGCGAGTAGTCGGTAGTCGGTAGTCGGTAGTCGGTAGTGGGCTACTAACCACTATAAGCAACCGACAACCGACTACCGACTACTAAAAGAAAGTAGGCGACATTGAACGATACAAGACGAGTTTGGGTAACCGAGAACGACCCTCGCGTGGGCGAGGAAGTGCAACGCCTGGTGACTACTCTGGAAGAGGAGTTGGCGAGCGTGATCGTGGGGCAGCGGGCGGTGGTGCGCGGGGTGATCACGGCGCTGTTGGCGGGCGGGCACGTGCTATTGGAGGGCGTGCCAGGGCTGGGCAAGACGCTGCTGGTGCGAACCCTGGCCGAGTGTGTGGACCTGACCTACAGCCGCATCCAGTTCACGCCCGACCTTATGCCCGCCGACATAACGGGCACCGACGTGATTGGCGAGTTGGCTTCAGTAGATGGTAATGGGCCGGTTGGCGCGGGCAGAGGCGAGGGCAGACGGTTTGCCTTCCAGCCGGGGCCGATCTTCGCGCACCTGATATTGGCCGACGAGATAAATAGGGCCACGCCCCGCACGCAATCGGCCATGCTGGAGGCGATGCAGGAGCGCGTGGTGACGGTAGGGCGGCATACCCACCCGTTGCCAGAGCCTTTCTTCGTGCTGGCGACCCAGAACCCGATTGATTTGCAGGGCACTTATCCTCTGCCGGAGGCCCAACTCGACCGCTTCTTCTTCAAGCTGACGGTGGGCTACCCGCAGCCGGACGAGCTGAAGGAGATTGGGCGGCGCACCACCGGCAATCGCAGCGTGAAGCCCCGCGTGGTGATGACCGGAGCGATGTTGCAGAGGCTTCAATTGCTGGTGCGAGAGGTGCCGATAGCCGAGCCGGTGCTTGACTACGCGGCGCGGCTGGTGATGGCGACCCACCCAGAGGGCGGCGCGCAGGTTGCCAGGCGATATGTGCGCTTCGGGGCCAGCCCACGCGCCATCCAGACGCTTATATTGGCCGGGAAGATAAACGCCCTGTTGTCGGGGCGCTATAACGTGGCTTATGACGATTTGCGCCGGGTGCTGCTGCCCGCTATGCGCCACCGCCTGGTGCTG
Organism: Chloroflexia bacterium; assembly: GCA_038254085.1. Lineage (GTDB taxonomy): Bacteria > Chloroflexota > Chloroflexia > QHBQ01 > JADMIH01 > JADMIH01. The sequence continues at coordinate 3,891 of JBBSGN010000048.1, forward strand.
AACGTGGAAGCGCAGCTACAGAACGTGGACGCGGATAGTATCCTCAACCAAATCCTTGAAGAGGTCAACCCGTGAGACCCGCCCCGGGCCTGAGAGCCACTATCGGTGGTTGGCGCACTCGCTTCGCTCCGAACCGCACCTCACCATTCACAACTCGCAACTCGCAACTCGTTACCGGCGAATTTCTGGGCAAACTGGACCGCCTGTCGCTGGGGATAGGGCAGGACCTGATACACGGACTGATGGGCGAGCACCAGGCGCAGCGACGCACGACGGGCATAGAGTTCGCCGACTATCGCCAGTACAGGCCGGGCGACGACCTGCGGCGTGTTGACTGGAATGCTTATGCTCGGTTGGGCACTCTCCACGTGCGCCAGGCGCAGGCCGAGCACGATACCGCCCTGTATCTGCTGGTGGATGCAAGCCCCTCGATGGATTTTGGCGACCCGCCCAAGTTCCTATCGGCCCGCCGCCTGGCAGCCGCCCTCGGCTATATCGCCCTTGCCCACCTGGATAGCGTGGCGCTTGTGGCGCCCGGGCGGGTGCCGGGTGTTGGGGATCGGGTGTCAGGGACCGCAACGGCCCACAACACCCAGCTAAGAGGGCGTGCCGAAGCGGGGAAGTTGTTCCGAGAGTTGCAGGAGATGAGGACAGGGGAGGCCGTGCCTTTTGACGAGATGTTATCAGGTTGGACGGCCAAGAGAGGGCAAGGGCGGGTGGCAGTGATTATTTCGGACCTGTTGCTGGATGGGTACAGAGACGGCGTGCAGAGACTGGTGGGGGCGGGGTTCCAGGTGACGCTGCTGCACATACTCAGCCCTGAGGAGTTGCGCCCGCCCGACGAGGGGAACGTAGAGTTGGTGGACAGCGAAACGGGGCAGAAGTTGGAGATAAGGCTGGGCGTAGAGAGCCTGGGCGAGTACCGGCGGCGGCTCAACTTGTGGCTGGCCGAGACCGAAGGGTGGTGCCGCGAGCATGGAGCGGGCTACTTGCTGGTGCAGAGCGACTGGGAGGTGGAGAGGGTGCTGCTCGATACGCTCAAGCGCCGAGGGGTGACAGCGTGAACTGGCTTAATCCCGGCATGGCGTGGTGGCTGCTGCTTGTGCCCGCGCTGGTGGCGCTGTACATGTTCCGGCCCCGGTCCGTGCGTAAGGCGGTGTCGAGTCTGCGGTTGTGGCAGGCGCTTCCGCAGGTGGACCGCCCGAAGGCACGGCTGCGCCGTCCGCCGTTGTCGCTGCTGCTGTTGATGCAGGCGCTCCTGTTGCTGGCGGGGGCTTTGGCCCTCATGCAACCTGCGTTGGCCGCGCCCGCCGGACGGCATCTGGTGATTGTGCTGGACGCTTCAGGCAGTATGCAGGCGGCCGATGGCGGGTCGAGTCGCTTCGAGCAGGCGAAGAGTGAGGCTCATAGCATCGTGTCCGGCATGAAGCCTCTGGACCGGGCTACGCTGCTCCGGGCAGGCTCGAAGGTGACAACGCTTTGCTCGGCGTGCAAGCAGGGGGATTTGGATCGCGCGTTGTCGGGCGCGGAGGTTGGGGCTGGACGTGCCGATATTGGGGCCGCTCTAGGTGTCGCGGCGGGCCTCGCCAGGCGGTCCGCAGACGGAAGTGTAGGGGTTGTCGTTATCTCGGACGGAGGGTTCGAGCCGGTGGCCGAAGAGGACTTGCCGCCGTTGGTGCGCTTCGTACAGGTGGGTAACAGCGTAGACAACGTGGCGGTCACGGCTCTGAGCGCGAGGCAGCCAGCCGATGGCACCCCCGGCTACAGTGCCTTTGCCCGCGTGGACAACAAAGGGACTTCTCAGGTGGCAGTGGAGGTGCGGGCGCTGGCCGATACCGTTCCCCAGCAGCCGAGGCAGTTGACGCTGCCTACGGGTGGGCATGCCGATTTGATATGGCAGGTTCCGGTGGGCACGGTGCGTTTCACCGTCAACCTGACCCCGCAGGACACGCTGGCGGCTGACAACCAGGCGGTGATATTTCTGCCATCGGGCGAGCATAAAGTGCTTATCAAGTCCGGGCAGCCGGATATATACAGCCGGGCGCTCGCGGGCGTGGAAGGGCTAGAGCCGGTGACGGGCCAGTTGGCGAAGAGAGAGGAAGCGGCTTTCACCGTCATAGAGGGGCGCTTGCCCGAAACGCTGCCGTTGGGGGGTCTGTTACTCGTGAACCCGGAGGGCACGCTGCTGCCTTCAAGTGGGGATATGGAGAATCTGAGACCTCTGCCCGCATCGCCAGGCCAAGCATTGTTGGATGGGGTGGACTTACGCGGGCTGATAGTGCAGAAGGCGCGCAAGATTGACCCGCCCGCGTGGTTGGAGCCGGTGGTGCAGGCAGAGGGCGGGCCGTTGCTGTTGTCGGGCGAGCAAAACGGGCGGCGGGTGATCGTGCTGGCCTTCGACCCGCACGACTCAAACCTGCCAAAGCTGGCCGCCTTCCCGTTGCTGATGGCTAATGTGGCCGACTGGCTGTATCCGTTGGCGGGGACGCAGGCGTTGCGCCCAGGCGAGAGCATCGGGTTGCCCGCAGGCTCTACGGTGATCGGCTCTGATGGGCAGCGCAGCCAGGTGGACAGGTCGGGGCTGTTCGCGGGCACCGATCAGCAAGGGGTTTACCGGGTAGAGGGTACGAGTACACCTCTACAGTTCGCTGTGAATATGGTTGATGGGCGGGAGTCGGACCTTGAAGTGCGCGCCCACTCGGAGTTGGACCGGCAGGCTTCGCGCACGACAGAGCGGCTTGCGATGCAGGAATACTGGTCGCCCCTTGCGGCGATTGCGCTGGCGCTGGTGGGCGGCGAGTGGCTTTACTATTGCTGGAAACGAGGGCAAATGTGAAAGATGTCGTCCTGTTACGCCCCGAAATGCTGTGGCTGGCGGCGCTGTTGTTGCCGCTCCTGTTCGTGGGAGCGCGCCGCCTGAGAGGTCTGGCGGGGTGGCGGCGAGGCAGCGCGCTATTGCTACAGAGCCTGAGCGCGCTGTTGCTGCTGCTGGCGATGGCTGAGCCGTCGCTGGTGAGGCCCGACACCGATCTAAGCCTGGTGGTGGTGTTGGACGCATCGGCCAGCATTGCTCATGCTAGCCGCCAGCAGGCGGTTGCTTACGCGAAGGGCGTGCTACAGAGCGCCGGACCGACCGACCGGGTGCCCTTCGTCGCTGCGGGTGAGCGGGCGTCGCTGCTGACAAATGAGGAAGTGGCGAGTGGCGAGTGGCGAGTGGCTGGTGACCAGGGGTCAGAGGGTAACGGGACCGATCTGGCGGCGGGGCTGCGGCTGGCGGGGAGCTTGCTGGACGATACGGGCAGGCGGCGCGTCGTGCTGGTCAGCGACGGCTGGGAGACGCAGGGGCAGGCGGCGGACGAAGGGGCACGTCTCCAGGCGCGCGGGGTAGATTTGCAGGTGGTGGGGTTGGCGGCGCTGGGCAGCCCGGAGACCATCGTGGAGGGGCTGGACGTGCCAGCCTATGCCCGCGTGGGCGATTCTATCGAGAGCACGGTGAGAGTGTTCAGCACCGAAGCTACCAGCGGGACCTTGCGGGTGAGCGTGGACGGCGCGGCGCTGACCCCTCGGCAGGTGAGCCTGAAGGCGGGCGAGAACCAACTTTCTATGCCCCAGAAGGTCGAGACCGAGGGCTTTCACCGGATAGAGGCCACGCTGGATGCCCCTGGGGATACCTCGCGGGAGAACAACGCGGCGAGCGGCACGCTTGTTGTGAAGCCGCAGCCGCGCGTGCTGGTGCTTGAGGACCGGCCCGGCGAGGCCGCGCAGTTGGCGGCGGCGCTGTCGAGCCAGCAGATGACGGTAGACGTGAAGAACCCCTCCACGCTGCCGCCGAAGGTGAGCGACCTGGACGGGTACGACAGCGTGGTGATGAACAACGTGGCCGCGACCAGCATGACGCTCGACCAGCAGCGCACATTGCAGGAGTACGTGCGGCGCAACGGGCGGGGCCTGGTGGTAGTGGGCGGCAAGACCAGCTTCGCCAAGGGGGACTACGCGGACAGCCTGTTTGAGGAGGTGCTGCCGGTGTCGTCGCAGCCCGCGCCGAGGCCACAGAAGGGCGCGACTGCCATGATCCTGATTATAGACCGCTCGTTCAGCATGGACGAATATCGCTCGCAGTCGAGGGACGAGCCGAGCAAGTTCGCCATGGCGAAGGAGGCGGCGCGGCTGGCTGTGGACGCATTGCGGCCAGGGGACACCCTGGGCGTGCTGACCTTCGACACAGAGCACATGTGGGCGGTGCCCGTGCAGACGATAGAGGGCGATAGCGACAAGGCGCGGGCCAAACAGCTTATCGAGGACATACCGTTGGGGGGCGGCACGAGCATCTTCCCGGCGCTAGACGCAGCCGCCAGCGCGATACGGTCCGCGCAAGCGCCCACCAAGCATCTGATACTGGTGACCGATGGGCAGGAGTTCGGCGCACCCGACTATGGGCCGCTGCTCGGCCAGCTGCGGTCGGCGAATACAACCCTTTCGACGATTGGGATAGGGAACGACGCGGACAAGGACCTTTTGACACGGTTGGCAAAGGAGGGGCAGGGCCGCTACTATTTCACCGAACAGGCGCAGAATATACCGAAGATCGTGTTCAAGGAGACCGACCTGGCGCTGAAGCAAGCGTTAGTCGAGGGGCGGGTGCAGCCGCATCTGTTGGCCCCCAGCCCGGTGCTACGGGGTTTCTCGCCGCAAGACGTGCCGCAACTGAACGGGTATGACATAACCACCGCCAAAGACGATGCGGTGGTGGGGTTGGTGACAGACGCAGGCGACCCGCTGTTGGCGCATTGGAACTACGGGCTGGGGAGGGTGGTGGCTTTCACCTCGCAGACGGGGCCTGAGTGGGCCACGCCCTGGCTGTCGTGGGGCGACTTCGCCCGCTTCTGGGGCCAGGCCGTGCGCTGGACGATGGCAAGCCCGATCAAGAAGCAGCTTCAAATGCGGGGTGTGGAGTTTAGTAGTCAGTTGTCGGTCGTCGGTGGTCCATCGTCGGTCGTCGGCGTAGCCCATTTGTCGGTGGAGAGCTTGAATGGGGACAACAGTTTTGCGAATCTGGCGGATCTGAGCGCGGCGGTGCGGGGGCCATCGGGGGCGATTACGATTACGGCGCTGGCGCAGAGCGCTCCTGGGCGGTACGAGGGGGATGTGTCGGTTGGCGAGGGGGGTGCGTATGAGGTGCGGCTAACTCGGCGGGGTGAAGGCGCCGAAACGGCCAGCGAGACCGCCGGGTTCAGCACGCCACCCAATATGGAGTTCCAGCACGCAGGTACCAACGACCGCCTGCTCAAGAGCCTGGACGGTGGGCGAGATTATCTGAAGCAGCCGCAGCAGGCGCTGGACAGGAGCGGCCTACAGGGGTCGTCACCCGACTTGCAGCCGCTATGGATGTATCTGCTCGCGCCTGCGCTGGTGTTGCTGCTGTTGAGTGTGGCGGTGAGGAGAGTGGATTTCAGGACGAGGAGAGCGCGGAACTAGAAGTGTTGGGTTGATCGTTGGCCGTACACGCTGTTGCGGATGTCTATGAGCGACTCGGTGATAGTGGCGAGGCACATTAGGACCGCCCATAGGAAGAGGCCAGCCAGAAAGGGGATGAGTGCGGCGATGAAGACAGCGATTCCGCCAAATGTAGGCAGGCGTGGACCGGCGGGGCCAATTGGGGCGAATACGATGGCCGAGCCGACGAACAGGTAGAGGGCAGCAAGCAATATGCCGCCCATGAGATTGAGCCAGGCGAAGACCTTTATTACGAATATAGCAAATTGCCGCATGTCATAAGCTCCATGCCGGTAGATAAGGGCGGTATGCAACGATAGTGGCCGGTCGGAGCGGGGGACGAGACTCGAACTCGCGGCATTCTGCTTGGAAGGCAGACTCTCTACCAACTGAGATACCCCCGCTTACGAGCCTATTATAGCACACGGCAAAAGGCCCAAGCAAACGCTCTATGGTAGGTCCGGGGTCTATTCACTTTAGGCAAAGAGGCCGCAAATGGGCTTTAGGGTGCGGGTAGAGGGCGCGATAAATCACGCCCCTACAGA
>JBBSGN010000049.1:0-9863 GCA_038254085.1 Chloroflexia bacterium
TACTGAAACCTACTAAAGAGGGGCAGCTACGATGGCTATGACGGCTCTGCGCCACTTGACAGACAGGGCAGTCCGAGCTATAATAGCGACAAAAAGGCGACGTTTATACGACATTATAGAGTACTGGGACAAGCATCGGAGGTGCGAAGATGGCGATACGACACCACAACGCAGGCGCAACAGAGCCAGCGTCGGCAGACGCAGCAGACGCAGCAGACGTGGCAGATGCACCGACAATTGATTTTGTTGCTCCTGATATGCGGGCGATAGACCGGCGAGAGAGAGCTTTCGACAGAGTTGTCAGCGAGGTGCATGGTCAGGCTATACGTACATCTCCTGTCGAGATGGCGCAATCCCTCAGGGATGCCCTCTCGACGCAACTTCTCGCATATATCACCGGTCAGAGCGAACGCACTGTTCAGCGCTGGGCGAGAGGCGATGTCGCAGATATCAGGCAGGAGAGCAAGCGCCGTCTGATGACCGCTTACGAGATACTCCAGCTTATAGATCGCTTCGAGGCCTCCGGTGTCGCCCAGACCTGGTTCATAGGTAATGAGCCACAGTTGGATTTCGTCATGCCGGCGAAAGCATTGCGTGAAGGCCAACTGGAGGAAGCGTTGGCTGCGGCCCGCCACTTTGTGGCAGTTGGATAACCCTCTAAGGCGTAGTTAGCTGAGAAGCTGGGAAGCAAGTAAGCTGGGAAGGATCAGTGAGAGCAGTTCGTGCCCCATCTTCACCGGTATTTCGAGTTGCTACGATCCGGGGTGGCGGTCTGGACGAGGTCTATGATCCGCCTCCGTGGAACACATCCTTTCGTGGTCGCTTCGATGATCCTCGTATCAACGACCCCCAGAGGACCTTTCCCAAAGAGAAGTGCTACCGGGTTCTGTATTTCGCGACGGAGCGAGCCGGCGCCTTTGGAGAGATCCTTCAAAAGCATATACCGAACCCGCAAGATCTGCAGGCCATATTCAGCAATCTGCCCCCGCACGACCCGCTTCGGCTGGGCGGGCAGGTCAAACAAGCAGAGCTCACCAGGAGACAGGTGGGGACGACCCGTTTCGATCCCACCCTTCGGTTCGCGGATGTCATGGCGCCGGAGTCCCGCATGGAACTTTACTATACCCCCGCTATTACACCGCTCGTGGAGCAGTTGCACCTCAACTTCCTCGACGTGAGCGCCATCACGGGTGATACGAAGGAGCACTGGCAGCTCACGCAGGCAATTGCCCTCCACATCTATAATTTGACCGACAAGCAGGGCACTCCAGCGTTCGATGGCATCCGCTATCCATCCCATGTGAATGCTGAGTGGGAATGCTGGGCCGTATTCCACGATCGCTTAAGCCATGCTCCTGTTTCCACCATGCCGGTGGATCTGGCTGACCCTGAGCTACATCGCGCACTTTCGGCCATAAAGGTCAGAATAGTGCGGTGAGCAACGCTTCATGGAGGAGCTGGATAGGCTCTTATCCGGTTGGAAAGGTAAGGAGTAGGATCATGACAAAGAACCTCCAAATCGAGCTATCCGACGACATCTACGCGGCGATGCTCATTCTGTCCCTGGTCACGAGGCAGTCTCCAGAGGAGATGGCAGCCGAGTGGGTGGCCATGGCGGTGACGGCTATCACAGGCAAGCCGTTGCAGGTAGCGAAGAGCATGTCTATGGGCAGCCCTTTGGGAACGCCATTGGGCAACATCCTGGGAATGGCAACAGGGATCGGCCCCTACGATATGCCGCGCACCAGAGGCGGTAAGAGGCCGCAGGCAATGGGTGCGGTACCTGCTCCAAACAAGGAAGCGGCCAAAGCGACCTATCAGTTAAAGGTCACCCTCAGGGAGAGTAAGCCTCCCATCTGGCGCAGGATTCAGGTGCCTGGAAGCATTACTCTGGTCAAGCTGCATCGAGTAATGCAAGTGGTGATGGGCTGGGAGGACTACCACCTGCACCAGTACATCGTGGATGGGGTCTACTACGGCACGAAGGACCCTGAGTTTGAGGTGATGGGTACCGAGACGGTGAACGAGCGGGGTGTGAAGCTCTACCAGATTGCGCCCGATGTAGGCTCGCGCTTCGTCTACGAGTACGACTTCGGAGACGGCTGGCAGCACCAGGTAGTGGTAGAGAAGCTGCTGCCGGCCAAAGCAGGTGCCACCTACCCTGTGTGCATCGCAGGGAAGCGAGCCTGCCCGCTTGAGGACGTGGGTGGGGTGTGGGGCTATCAGGACTTCCTCCAGGTGATAAATAACCCCTCCCACCCTGAGCGCGAGGAGATGCTGGAATGGGCGGGCGGCGCGTTCGACCCTGAGGTGTTCAACCTGGAGGAAGTCAACGACGCGTTGAGGAGGGTGCGGTAGAGCAGATCTTTGACTATGGAGCGGACTACAACGGCTGGCTCTCGGATATCGTGTGCCCCACTCCGACAGACAAGCGGCTCTACACGTTGTAACAGGCTAACGTGCTATAATGAAAAAGAAGCGACCACGAAAGTGGCGAGGAAGTCACCGCAGTGCGCAGGCCAGAGGAACGGGCATATCTATGCGAACTCAGTCCACCGATACAGATCCGGTAATCGAGCGAATACAGGTCGCGGGACTGCGGCGACTTACACCGACACAGCGCTTTCAGATGGCTAATCGCCTCACCCGAAGTGTCTTCACCCTTTCCTGGGGTAACTTCCGGCGTAAGCACGCCCACCTGGGCGAGCGTGAAGCAGCCTTGCTCTGGGTGCGGCTGCTGTACGGGGACGACCTGGCGGAACGGGTGTCTGCTTACCTGGAGCACATGGGGCACCAGGAGGACCTGAAACACCGCTCCACAGGATGAGCGCATGATTCCTTCGGACTGGGTACCTGTACTTCAACCCGTCATTCACGCATTCAATGCGCTCGGGGTGCCCTTTCAGGTCGGCGGCTCGCTTGCTTCCTCGGCGTGGGGCCTGCCTCGTTCCACCCAGGACGCCGACCTTGTGGCCGACCTTCAGATTCAGCATGTGGACCAATTCGTGGCTCGGTTGCAGGACAGTTACTACATCGACGCCTCGATTATACGTGATGCCATAGCGAAGCAAAGCTCCTTCAATCTGCTGCACCTGGCTACCATGCTCAAAGTAGATGTGTTCATTCTCAAGCGTAGCGCGTTTGACGAGGCAGCATTTCAGCGTGCTCGCCCACAATGGCTGGACGATCCGCAATCGGAACAAGTTTTGTTCACCTCACCGGAGGACATAATCCTCCACAAGTTGGTATGGTATCAGTTGAGCGGTGAGGTGTCGGAGCGGCAATGGCTGGACGTTCTGGGCGTGCTGAAAGTGCAGGCAGAAGATCTGGACGCCGCCTACTTGCGGGAATGGGCCGCGAGGCTGGGTGTTGCCGAACTGCGTGCGCGAGCCTGGCAAGAAGCAGGGCTCCCATAAGATCAACGAGACCATTGCAGATGTATGTGTATGGCCGATTACTCGGCAGCCAGCAATTGGGACGCCGCAAAAGAACTTAAGTTCTAAATGGCGGCCCGTTATTATACTTTTGGGGCGAAATGTATAATAATCGGCTGCGCAATAATACCCGGGTATAACAATGTACCCTCTCCGACCAGTCCCTCCTCGGCTGTATCTCACAGTCTCGAGTCAATTTGCCTCGCTACCTTTCACTGAGCAGCGCATTCATCCTGTCGGCGGCGTCACGCTGCAGGGCCGGGATCACGTGTGAGTATGTGTCCATCGTGAGGCTGATCTGGCTGTGGCCGAGCGTCTCCATTACCACGCGGGGGTGCACCTCCTGGGCAAGCAAGAGTGAAGCACAGGTATGTCGCAGGTCGTGGAAGCGGATGTGGGGAAGGCCTGCCCTCTGTAGAGCCTCCTGGAAGGAACGAAAGGCGTTCCGTGGATCAAGAGGCGTGCCTATCGTTGAGGTGAAGACCAGGCCGCTCTCCTTCCAGCGGGTGCCGGCAGCCAGCCTCTCCTCCAGTTGGCGGACGCGGTGGGCGCGCAGGGCGTTCACGGTCAGCTGGGGCATGTAGATGGTGCGGCGGCTCTTCTGGGTCTTCGGCTCGACGAGCTGGGGCTTGCCGTCTATGCGCTGCAGAGCGTAACGCACCTGCAACGTGCACTTATCCCTGTCCACGTCTTCCCAGCGCAGCCCTAACGCTTCACCCTGGCGCAAGCCGAGGGCAAGGGCTACCGAATAGAGGGCTTCCAGGCGGTCTCCTCTTACCGTGGTGAGGAAAGTACGGGCTTCTTCAGGGGATAGGGAGCGCATCTCGTAACGGCGCGACCTCGGTGGGTCCACCAGCAGCGCCACGTTGCGCGGCACAAGCGACCATTTGTAGGCTCGACCCAACGCCATCTTGAGGATGGCGTGGCAGTACCGAACGGTGCGCGGCGCTAATCCTCTTTTGAGCAGTTTGTTCAGAAGCTGCTGTATTTCCTGCGGACTGAGTTTGCCGAGCTGGACCCGACCCAACTCGGGCTCTATGTACAGGCGAACGAGTTGTGCGTAGCTCTCATACGTCTTGGGGCGCACCGTCGGACGCACCGAGTCCTCCAGCCATGTGGCGAGGAACTGCCCCAGGGTCTGGCGCTCCACCACAATGGGTAGGCCCTGCTGCTGAGTATGAAGAGCGGTCTTGAGCTGGTCGGCAACGTCGCGGCGCGTCTTACCGTAAAGTGCTTTACGCTTCCTCTTGCCGCCCTGGTATCCCAGGTCGATCTTCGCCTCCCACCTCCCGTCTTTTCGCTGCGTGATTGTGCCCTCGCCGTGGCCGCGTCGCTTCTCTGTTGCCATCTCCTTGTTCCCCTTTCGTTTGCGACTGATGCTTCTCCTCGTTTCCAGTGAATACCTCTTCACCCTGCCGACTGTCACGTGCCAGCCGGTCGATAGCCAGCATGATCACCGTGCTCTCGGACATATCGAAGCGGCTCGCGAGGTCCTTCAGCTGGCCCACCGTGTAGCTTGATAATCGCACATTTACCTGCTGTCTTGCCATGTCTTCTCCACTTGTTCGGTCCTCGGCGCGTCTCTCTAAGTTAGAATATTACTGCTGAAATGCCCCGCCGCCATTTGGCAGCCGCGATTCGCGGCTGATTGGCGGTTTTAGTATAGCATAATACTATACAAAATGCAATATATCAGCCAAATGATTTCGGATCCCGACCTAGCCGGGTCCACATCCAGGAACCTACTGTGCAACAAGTGATGTATCAATGGGGGAGCAGTCACTCTAAGGCATGACAGTTGAGATTCTTTGACCAAATTCTCTATTCGTGCTATATTTCCTGTACAGGAAATATAGGTGATTTATGAAATATGGTAATAAGCATCGATAACATACAGCTTTTCGACGACTTCGAGGCGGCGGTACGCGAGCTACCCGCCGTCGATGTTCAGTCTGTCCAGTACGGAGGGGAGGCGTCAGGGGCCTCAGAACCGGATATATGTATCTCATTGAAGGTACAAGGCGAGCCGGCAGAGTTGCTCGCGGTAATGAAGAAGTACGGCCACCCACGCGATATCCGCGATGCGGTGCTGTTCGTCTTTGGGTGGGAGGGGGAACTCGTATTCCGCCAGGTCACGCCATCGCGTACGGGGCGAGAGAGAACCGGCTGAGGTGCCGAGAGCGTGGTTGTAAAAGCCCTCAGACTGGACGATGAAAGGTAGAAGGTCGGGCAAGAGGTCGTCGCCTTGCGACTCGAAGACGAGGATGTCGCCGGAGCAGATGCCCTCGAAGTCGGCAACTGCGGCTTTGCGCTGGTAAGCACGGCGCTTGCCGAAAAGGACCTGGCCTTCTATGAACTTGCGGGTGAAGCTGGTGCCGTCGGCGATGAGGCCCCAACGCTTGATGTGGAGCGATTCGGGATCGAGGTGGTCGAGGCCGACGTAGCGTTCCAGGTCAGCTTCAAGAGGGTTTGAGACATACAAGTCAACATTGCGGACGACGTCGCCGAAGCGCACCATGCGCCAGCCTTCAGGGAGGTTGGTAGGAGACGAGCTTGCTGTGGCGGGGAGAGTAGTGGTCATCCGGAGGAACCTTCCTTCTCATCAGCCCATGTGAAACGTCGTCGAAGGTGGTTGAGCTGGCTGTATTTCAGGTGTCCGTCATGTTGTAGCTGACCTACAACGATACCGGGCGATATGCCTAGCTCTTCGGCAAAGCGTCGAACAGCATAAGCATCGAAACTCCGCTCCGCAACAAAGCTTTGGAACCTGGGTCGGGGTATAAGGGCATTTGCAGCGAAACGATCAGCTTCGTCCTCTAGTTTCTTCAGCTCTTCCTCATCTTTGATGCCATTCTCGCTATCGATGAAAGTATCACGTTTGCCATGAAGTAAGATATGACCTGCTTCATGGAAGAAGGTGTGCCAGATCTGATCTTCCCACTTGTATCGTAACGACAACTGGATCAGAGCTTTGGTGGGAGTAAGCCAACGGGTAGCTCCGCAGACTCGCATACCTGGGAGCTCGCGTACAAAGATTGCGACTACGCCCGCAAAGGCGCACTCACGCCTTACCTCGGCCTCGATAACTTCGGGTGGCTGTACAGTAAGCAGACGAAATCGAGAGAGAGCTTGACGGAACTTGGTTTCGTCAAAAGGCGCACACTGTATATAACGAGCCTGAATCTCACCGCGCCGCAACCAGGCGGCGACCGTGCTGCCATCGGACTCTAGTTTGAGAGATCTCCGGTAAGCGACAGAATTGACGTACAGCTCTTGCCACTGCTCAGGCGAAACGATGCCAAAGAAGTTAAGGACCTCTCGAAGCTGCTGCATCGGATCATCGAACTTCTTTATCCACTTGAAAGCTATCATCTGATGCAGCGGGACCTGCTTCAGCCAGTTAGTCTGCTTGCTGAAACGGTCTTCCTCTTCCCGGCGAGCCAGGAACTCGCGATAGTGTTGCTCTCGACGTAGCCAGAAAGCTGCGGGCACGCCGAGGACGCGCTCAAGCTGAAGAGCTGTCTCAGGGGTAATGGCTGCCTTGCCCTGAATAATCTCGTTGATCGTCTTCTTGGGTCGGCCCGTGCGTTCAGCAAGCTCTGCTTGGGTCATGCCGAGTGCCTCAAGGGTCTCTTGCAGGGTGTCCCCAGGTGGTGAGACGAAGTTGGGAGTGTACTGATTCTGAATCATATTATTCATGGGTATCTCTGATCTCTAGGACCGCAACAGCGGTCACTTTCGTCCAGTCGAGGCCGCCATCGAGCTTGCGAGGGATGGGGTCGTATGCCGGCTCACTAATGAGTCGGTACTGGCCATCAAGATTTAACGACAGCTTTCCCGCAAGATTAGCCTTTAGCTCGTGGCAGCGAGCCGCAGGAAGATAACGCATACCTTCGAGCTTATCCACCGCGCGCATTTCATCAAGCCGGCGCGCAATAAGCTGGGCCTGCCTTTCGCCCCGCCGCTTCCTGAGCAGGTTGAAATCGTTGCACTCTTCCGCGAACTTGCGGTTCTTGAAGATGATATCCAAGTAATGAACACTCGCAGCATATCATTAACCCTTAGGGTTATCAACATTATAAGGGCAGTCCGTTCCGTTGTCAAGGGCCAAAAGTGGGCTATGTCCAAAAAAGCTAACAAACCCCGTGGCGGCGACATGCTCTTTGGAGTTGAGCATCGCGCCTACGGGGCTTGTTTATCAGGAACTGGAAGTTACCTAAAGCGGGCTATCGTGGCATTGGGGACGCTGCTTATACATTCTCAAGCACTTCTTCGACGGCCTCGGGACGCGTCTCGATTACTTTAAGCAGAATACGCGCGCTACCCTCCGGCGTTCGCCGATGCTGCTCCCAATCCTGTACAGCACGCACACTAAACCCAAAACGATGGGCGAAGTCTCGCTGCGAAAGCTGCATGCGCTGCCGGATGGCAGCCACGTCAACCAGCCTGGGTGCAACCTTGACGGTGCGCTCCCTGAGCTTTCTTGATCCGCGATGATATACGACCACTTCTTCCATAGCCTCGATCAGCTCCTGTCCGAGGGTTTGCTTTGCCATGGTCTACTCCTTTTCTTGTGCCTTAGCATCTCTACCAGCGCCTTAAGCTGCTTCTTCTCATCGGCGCTCAAATCTTCCTGGTCGCCCTTGGCATAGGCCGTCAGCATGAAGACCTTGCTCTCCACCTGCCAATAGTAAAAGACGATTCTAGCCCCGCCACGCTTGCCCATGCCGGCTCTAGCCATACGGGCCTTCCGAATTCCTCCCGTACCTTGAATCACCGGGTGAGATGTCGGGTTACTCGCGATATAGGCCTCGGCGGCTTTGCGCTCCAAAGCGGTCAGAATCGTGTCGATCTTTCGCTCATAAACCGTGGTGTAAACGAGCTTCATCGATGTTTACTATACCGCAATGCGGTATACAAAGCAAGAGGGGCCGCTACCCACACTTGCTTATTCAATACCTGCCTCTTTGAGGGTTTGGAAGAGGTCGTCCATCGAGACGCGAAGTGCTTGAGAGCTTTCCTGCCACCTCGTGATTGCAGTATTCAAAGTTGTGTGGTCACCATGGGCATCGCCATTAGAACCTGACGGGCGAACATAGAGAGGTATGTTGAGATTAGAGGAGTTAGCGCGGACCTCTTCTAGGGTGGCGATGTGGGCGAAGCCTTCTATGCTGGTGTAGGCGTGATAAGCATCCACTATTTTGGCGATGTGGTCTTCCTTGAGGAAACTCTGGGCGCGCTCGCGTGTGACTTCGTTTACGGCGTTGATGAAGAGGATCTTGCCCCGACGATCCGCAGGCTTGTTCATGCGGCAGACCACGATGCAGGCCTCCATGGGCGAGTTGTAGAAGAGGTTGGGGCCGAGACCAATCACGGCCTCTACGACATCGTGGTCAACGAGGCGCGCACGCATGTGAGCTTCTTCGTCGCGGAAGAGGACGCCGTGCGGAAAGAGGATGGCGCACCGCCCGGTGTCCGGTTTGAGGCTGGCGATGATGTGCAGGAAGAAGGCATAGGCGGCACGGGATTGGGGTGGGGTCCCGTAGATGTTGCGGCCATATGGGTCGTTCATCCAGGCGGTGCGGTCCCACTGCTTGATCGAGTAGGGGGGATTGGCGAGGATCACGTCGAACTGACGGAGGCGGTCGCCCTGGAGGAACTTGGGTTCGCCTAGGGTGTCGCCACGCTCGATGCGGAAATCTTCGATGCCGTGGAGGAAGAGGTTCATACGGGCGATGGAGGAGGTCATCAGGTTACGCTCTTGGCCGTAAAGCTTGAGCGTGCGGTACTCTTTGCCCTGGCGGCGAAGCTCGACGGCGCAGGAGAGGAGCATACCACCCGTGCCGCAAGTGGGATCGTAGACAGAGTCGCCAGGCTGCGGCTCGAGCATGAGGGTCATGAGGCCAACGACGGTACGGTTGGTGTAGAACTCGGCGGCGGTGTGGCCTGAGTCGTCGGCGAACTTCTTTATGAGGTACTCGTAGGCCTGGCCGAGGATATCGGAGTTGACCACTGTGCTTAGGAGGGGCAAACGAGAGAAGTGGTCGAGCAGATCGACTAAGAGCGGATCGGATAGCCGTTCCTTATTAGCCCACTGAGCATCACCAAAGATGCCATAGAGGGTGCGCTGATTGGCACGCTCAATTTCATGGAAGGCATACTGAAGGGCCTGGCCGACGTTGGCCGTCTTGGCACGGACATCGCGCCAGTGGCAACCTTCCGGTATCTGGAATCGGTGGTTCTCAGGAAAGAGAGCGTATTCTGCATCACCCCCAGATTCTCTGAGAGCCTGCTCTACTTCCTCATCATAGACATCAGAGATGCGCTTGAAGAAGAGGAGCGGGAAAATATAGGTCTTAAAGTCGGCAGCGTCTACTGGGCCGCGAAGGATGTTCGCCGCCTCCCAGAGGTGCGACTCTAGTGTTGCAA
>JBBSGN010000050.1:0-9861 GCA_038254085.1 Chloroflexia bacterium
ACTTAACATATGCGGGGTATAGCGGTATATCTCGGCGGGCTGTTTGTATGATCGAGTAAGAGAGAGGAGAGAGCGATGTTGGAAAGAGAGCAGGGTGCGGAGGGTAGGATGAGCAATAAGGCGGTAGTCGAGCCGGTTTACCTGCGCCCTCGTGTTGTGGTGAACGAGTCGTTGGACGGTGAGGTGGCGGCGCTGCGAGAGGCGTTGGGGCAGGCGAAAGCGGGTTTACGGAGTGACGAGGGCGACGTCACCAAGCTGGGTGGGCTGGTGGCCCGCCTCAGCGATTCTATCGTGCGGGCGCTATTGGCCCAGAAGAAGCTGGCGGCGGACGGCGATGGCGGCACATGGCTGCGCGCCGAGTTCGAGCGGGTGCTGCGGGCGTTGGGAGCGGGGGAAACCGAATTATGAATTGAAACGGCTAATTCATAATTCCCGAAGGGAGAAGGGGGTTGGTGATGAGCGCGGTTAGGAGGGTTGGAGTTGGAGCGGGGAGAGGGATAGGCGCGGGCATGGGTGTCGAGGTGGACGACAGGCCCAAGTCGGTGTACGAGATGATGACGCGGCGTATGCTGGAGGAGCTAAAGGACGACGTAGCCGAGGTGAAGGGGCGGGTCAACACCCTCTTGTGGCTGGTGGTCGGGGCCACCCTGCTCGAACTGCTAATGCGCGTCGTGAAGTAACGCTCTAATGAACCGCCAGCCGCCCATTATCAATGAGCACCCGCCAAGAGCGCCAAGATTCTATTGTTTGATTCTTGGCGCTCTTGGCGTCTTGGCGGTTCATTAAATAAGAGGTATTGCCGGATGACATGGAATGAGCTGGTAAAGATAGCAGAAGGCGTTGGGGACTTTTCGCGGGTGGTGTGGCCTCGGTGGGAGATGAGAGAGTACCAGGCGAGGGTGGCGGGGCATGTGGCGCGGTCGGTGCTGGCGGGCGCGGGTTTACAGTTCGCGGTGGTGTTCGCCCGGCAGTCGGGCAAGGACGAGATGCTGGCGCAGTTGACGGCCTACCTGATGAATAGGCATAGGTTGGCGGGCGGCTCTATTCTCACTGTGAACCCCACGTATAGGCCGCAGGGGCTGATCGCCAGGCGACGATTGCTTGACCGGCTGGGGAGCAATATTATGACAGGGCCGGCCACGAGCGACGGGCACCTATTGAGGTTGGGCCGGGCAAGCTGCGGCTTTCTGTCGGCGAACCCGGTGGCCCAGGCGCGGGGCGAGACGGCCACCCTCATGCTGGCGTGCAACGAGGCCCAGGAGGTGCAGAGTGCGCGGTGGGACGCGGTGTTCGACCCGATGGGCGCATCGGCGAGCGCCACCCAGGTGTTTTCGGGCACGGTGTGGACATCCAGCACGCTGTTGGCTCGGCAAATGGCCTATTTGGGCGAGTTGGAGCGCAAGGACGGCGTGAAGCGGGTGTTCAAGGTGGGGTGGGAAGAGGTGGCCCTGTACGTGCCCCGCTACGGCGACCAGGTATGCGCCCGCATCGCCCAGTTCGGGCGGGACCACCCCTTCATCCGCACCGAGTACTTCCTGGAAGAGCTAGACGCCGGGGGGGGTCCTGTTCGGTCCCGCCCGCCGCGCCCAGATGCGAGGCCACCACCCGCGCCGCCGCTCGGCCACACCCGGCAGGGTGTATGCGCTGCTGGTTGACGTGGCGGGGGCGGAGGAGGACGACCGACGAGTGACGACCGACGACCGCCCGCGCGGGCCGGTGAACGATTGGCCGCAATCGGTCGTCGGTCGTCGGTCGTCCTCCTCCGCCCCCGCCCTCACCGTCGTCGAGGTGGACCTGGCCTCACTGGACGACCCGCTTGTGATGCGGCCCAGCTACAGGGTGGTGGACAGGCGGCTGTGGGTGGACACGCCGCACCCGCAGTTGTACGCGGCGATAAGCGACCTGGCCCGCAACGTGTGGTCGGCCCGGCACGTGGTGGTAGACGCTACGGGCGTGGGCGCGGGACTGGCTGGTTTTCTAGGCCAGGCGCTTCCGGGGCGGGTCGCGCCGTTCGTCTTTAGCTCGCAAAGCAAGTCTCAGCTTGGTTGGGACTTCCTGGCGCTGATCGAGAGCGGGCGCTATAAAGAGTATGCCGAGGACGGCGAGAGCGACACCGGCCTCTTCTGGGTGCAGGTCGAGGCGTGCGGCTCGCAGGTGAGCGACGGCCCAGGCAAGCTGATGCGCTGGGGCGTGGAGGACCGCGCCACCCATGACGATCTGCTAGTTAGCGCGGCGTTGTGCGCGGCGCTGGACAGGCTGGATTGGAGGCCCAGGGTGGCGAGGGGGAGATAGTCGGTAGTCGGTGGTCAGAAATAAAGAAACCGGCTACCGGCTACCGGAATCACGGTGACTCCAGGCCCGAGCCGATCTTGGAGAAGGTGTTGTTCACCTGGCCGCCCAGGAAGGTGAGGATAACGATAACGACGATGGCGATGAGGACCAGAATCAGCGCGTATTCTACCAGGCCCTGGCCCTTCTTCTTCAGTTGCTCGATCTTGCTGCGCATGTGCTCTACCTCCAGGTTCGTGAAACTAAACGAATGTTTGGCCCTTGTATAGGGGGCCGGCGCCCATTACAAGCTTGCGGGACTAGCGCCCTCTTTCTCCACCGGCTTTGCCTCGGCACTTGTTGGCACTATACTTATACACCCTGAAGTGGGCATATGCAATACCCAAAGCGGGTGAACGTCGGGTGAGAGTATTGTTCCCTCTGGGGTATTCATCCTCTAATCGTCCGCTGAAAGGGGTACGCGCAGTATCACCGCCAGAAGTACCGGAAGTTTCGCAAATAGGGCAACAATTGTAGCAGGGCGTTGGGCTATAGGAGATGGAGGCATAAGGGCGGCGCTCCGGTGGCTGGGTATAAATTGTCAATGCAACCAAATGTTACTTGAGTAACATTGTCAGCAATAGAATGTTACTTTTTAGTCGAAAAGTAACATTGTCAGGTTTCTTCGGGTTGTAGAATCTCCAGAATGTCGTTAGCAATGTACAACCTGGGATAAGAAGAACCGGGCAGACGTTGTAGTATACCCTGGTCTACCAATAACGGTTTCACCAACCACGAAGAGGTTGACAGCCCCGCACGCCTAGCCTATACTCCTGACTTGTAAGCAACAATAGCACGCTGGGGCGTTTCTGCAAACTCCGCCCAGTCCAGCCCGCCCGGCAGATAAATCTGCGGGCTACATCTGCAGAGCCTCCCTTCGGAGGCTCTTTCGGAGAGAGTAGCCCACGTAGGTGGGCTTTGCTGCCGTAGCGCGCGGCTTTAGCCGCCGTGCGGAGCCACCTTGCTGATACGTCCTGGTTCGCAAGCGAGGAACCGATGCCGTCACAGCCCATAACCGAAAACACCCTCTTCTACGGCGACAACCTGAAAATCCTGCGTGAGCACGTCCCCGACGCCTGCGTGGACCTGGTTTACTTAGATCCGCCGTTCAACAGCAACCGCAACTACAATGTTTTGTTCAAGGACGAGAGCGGGATCGAGTCGGAGGCGCAGATCACGGCCTTCGAGGACACCTGGCACTGGGGCGAGGACGCCGAGCAGACCTACCATGACATGATAACCGCCGCGCCGTCCCGCGTGGTGGACATGGTGGCCGCCCTGCGTCAGTTCGTGGGCACCAACCAGATGATGGCCTACCTGGTGATGATGGCCGCCCGCCTGGTCGAGCTTCACCGCGTGTTGAAGCCTACGGGGAGCCTGTATTTGCACTGCGACCCGACGGCTTCACATTATTTGAAGGTGATACTGGATACGATTTTTGGCCCTAAATGTTTCCGGGCCGAAATTATCTGGAAGCGTTCCTCTGCACATAATGACATTAGGCAAGGCGCAAAACAACCAGGGCGCATCCACGATATTCTCCTCTTTTACTCCAAGAGTGATAAAGACTGGACCTGGAACCCAATATACACAACTTACGGTGCTGAATACTTGGCCTCTAACTATAGATATGTTGAGGAAGATACAGGCCGGCGTTTCAAATCCACTGATCTCACAGCGGCAAAGCCTGGAGGTGATACTTCGTATGAGTGGAAGGGTCGAAGGCCACCAGATGGGCGGTATTGGGCATATTCCAAAGTGAATATGCAAAGATTCGAGGATGCTGGACTTCTCTATTACACAAATACAGGCTTGCCTCGATTGAAGCAATACCTCGACGAGATGCCAGGTATTCACATCCAGAGTATTTGGGACGATATTTATCCTATCGGTGCACAAGCAGCCGAACGCCTCGGCTACCCCACGCAAAAGCCGCTGGCCCTGCTAGAGCGCATCATACAGGCGAGCAGCAACCCCGGCGACATCGTGATGAACCCGTTTGCGGGGTGCGGTACGGCCATTGCGGCCGCGCAGAAGCTGGGGCGGCGCTGGATCGGCATAGACGTTACCCACCTGAGCATCGCCCTCCTCAAATACCGCCTGGAAGCCATGTTCCCAGGCCTCGAGTTCAAGGTGGTGGGCGAGCCGGAGGACATAGGCGCGGCCCGCCAGCTTGCGGCGGACGACCGCTACCAGTTCCAGTTCTGGGCCACCTCGCTCGTTAGGGCGCAGCCGTTGGGCGGGCAGGCGGGCAGCCGAGAGGGCAAGAAGGGCAGCGACCGGGGCATAGACGGCATTATCAGCTTCATGGACGACAACACCGGCAAGCCCAAGCGGGTGATGGTGCAGGTCAAGTCGGGCCACGTCAAATCGGGCGACATACGCGACCTGCGCGGCACCGTAGAGCGCGAGCAGGCGGCCATCGGCGTCTACATCACTCTGGAACCGCCCACCCCTGAGATGACCAAAGAGGCGGTCAGCGCGGGCTATTACCACTCGCCCGGCTGGGGCAGAGACTTCCCGCGCATACAGATATTGACGATTGACCAACTGCTGGGTGGCGCGGAGATCAAGATGCCGCCGCAGTTCGGCACCTTCAAGCAGGCCCAGCGCGTGCGCCAGTCAGACGCCGAGCAAGCCGCCCTCGACCTGGAATAGACTAAAAAGGATCAAATAAATACAAAAACCCAAAACCACCGCGGTGGTTTTGGGTTTTTGTATTTTAATCAACTGGTCCTCCCCATCCCGCCTTGTGGAAAACGTCGCTCCGAATCGTCTCTTTCCCCGTCCCGTTTCATGCCCGATATGGGATAGATATATTAGAATATATATTCTACAAACAGGAGGCGATTTATGGCGAAAAGTCTGGCGGGGGCCGCGTCCACCGGCTCGCAGCCGCGCAAGGCGAGGTCCCAGGTGTTGCCGCAGGCCGACTCGGTGCGGGTGGCGATGTACAGGGCTTACCTCGATTTTTACAACGGCTACCAGTGGGAGGGGTTGCCCGCGCCCAACGAAAAGCGGCTCACCTTCAACTATGCGCGCGTCTTCGTCAACAAGGCCGCGTCCTACCTCATGGGCAAAGGGGTCAGCTTCGCGGTGGAAGCGCCCTTTGGCTCGGGCGACGAAGGCAAGCGCGTGGCCCAGCACGCCGAGGCGCTATTGCAGGCGTGCTATGAGCGCAACTCGTTGGCGCTGGTGGACCTTGATACGGCCGTAGACAGCGCAGTACTGGGCGACGGCCGTATCAAGGTGACGTGGAATACAGCCGAGAGCGAAGCGACAGTATCGGCGGTAGACCCCGCCACCCTCCTCTGCGAACGGCAGTCCGACGATTACAGGCGGCTTCTCAAAGTCACGCAGACTTATTATGCCCAGCCGGACTCCCAACACCCAACACCCGGCGCCCAATCCCCGTTACCACAGGTTATGGAAGAGTGGACCGCCAACGCGCTCGAAATCTGGCGCGACGGGGTGTTGGAGAGGCGGGTTGCTAACCCCTATGGATTCATACCGTATGTGGTCTTCCCCAACCTGCGCGTGCCGAAGGAGCCGTGGGGGCAGAGCGACCTGGTAGATATTACAGCGGTCAACCGTGACCTCAACTCGCGCCTGTCGGTGCTGTCGCACATCCTGGAGGTGTCGGGCAACCCCATTGCCGTGCTGGAGAACGTCACCGACTCGACCGGCATCAAGGTGGGGCCGGGCCGCCTGTGGGAATTGCCGAAGGACGCGAAGGCGTACCTGCTCGACTTGCTGTCGGGCGGCGGGGTGGGCCTGCACATCGAGTACATCAACCTGCTGTACCGCGTGCTACACGACATAGCCGAGACGCCCCGCACGGTCTTCGGCGATGGCGCGGGCACGGCCAAGTCGGGTGTGGCCCTCGAAATAGAGCTACAGCCGATGCTCCAAAAGATAGCCCGCAAGAAGGCCATCTGGACGGTAGCCCTCGAAGAGCGCAGCCGCATGGTTCTCAGGCTGCACGGCATGCACGGAGACGGCATGGCAGCGCAGGCCGTAGACCCCAAAGCGGGCTATGCGGTCCGCATCGTCTGGCCGCCCATCCTCCCATCCGACCGCTCAGAAGTAGTGAGCCAGGAGACCGCGCTGGTGGCCTCCGGCATCCACTCGCATCGCCGGGCCATGGACACGCTAGGCGAAGGCGACTCGGAGGCCGAGTGGAAGAGGGTGTTGGAAGAGAGTGGTCAGTGGCCGGTGGTCGGTGGCCAATGAGTTGAAAGTTGACAGTACGAAGTTATGTTCAACTGACGACCACTACCACTAGAACGGAGTGAGCAATGAGCAACAGAACAGACCTACGAGCACGATTAAGGCAAGAGTTGGGCGACACGGGCGCGGTGCAGGTGTGGAGCGATACCCTGCTGGACAACCTACTGATCGAGTCGGTGGGGTGGTACTCGCGCTTGTGGCCGATGCAGGCCGAGGCTTATCGAGATGTGGCGGCGGGGCAGCGCAGCTTCGATGCGCCGCCGGGTGCGCTTGGCGTGTCGAGCGTGGAATGCCCGCCCGGCAGAGAGCTACCCCAGGCAAAGGGCACAACGGGCACGATGGGCGCGACCGGCCTGCGCCAGAGTTGGAGCGCATGGAACGCCACCGTATACCCGAGCAATCCCGCCAGCGGCGACGAGATGGGCAGCCTCAAGCTGATTATGCGCGTGCTGCTTCCCTGGGACCGCCTCGACCTTGTGATCGAATGGAACGGCCCGGAGGACGCCGAGCGGCTGCTGGTGCTGTGGGCCGCCACCGAAGCATGGGCGTGGCTGGACGGCCAGGACCAAAAACGAGGCCGACCCGCACGCTCAGGCGCAATGACCACCCGCTACGCCCAACAGCTAGAGCGCGAGGTCGAAGCAAGGCGCAGAGCCGCCAACAGCCGGACGCTGGAAGTCAGTTGAAAGTACCGAGTGGCCGGTCGTCGGTCGTCCTTCGTCATTCGTCCTTCGTCCTTCGTCCTTCGTCATTCGTCATTCGTCCTTCGTCCTTCGTCATTCGTCATTCGTCCTTCGTCCTTCGTCCTTCGTCCTTCGTCCTTCGTCCAAGAGGAGCAACCAATGAACGATTACGACATCTACTTACGCCACGCGGCGGTAAGGGGAGGGGCCTGGGTGGGGTTCTCGCTGGCGCGGAAGGGGCTGGCAGGGGTGGCCGGTTTCGATGCCAGGCCACACCTGCATTGGATTCCCTGGATACTCAACTCGGCCAGCCCCAACGACCCTACGGCGGGAAGCTGGGGCGTGTGGCAGTGGCGGTTGCAGGTGGCGTTGCTGGATGGGCTGGTTGGCCTGCTGGCGGTTCCGCCCTCCGATGGGCGCACGTCGGCTGACATGCGGGCCGACCTGCTCACCTACCGCACCCTGCCCGCCCTTGAACTGCAAGATGTGGACGGCGCGATCTACACCGTCAAAATGACCACCTACCAGGAGCAAGAGATAGAGCCATACGACCCCGGCCTGCCGTGCCAATTGAGCGCGCTGTAGAAGTGCTGTATCCACAGATAGTTGGCGTTGTCGTTGCGCGGCATGCCGAACGGAAAGCGGGGGTCGTCCTTGATCTTTTCCCTGTCCACCTTGTCCACGTTGAAGGGCGGATTGGCCATCACGAAGTCGAACTTGCCCACCGAGCGGTGCAGGTCTTCATAGTAAGTGTTGCCCTGCCTGACATCCCCCGACAGCCCGTGCACCGCCAGGTTCATCCTGCACAGGCGGACGGTCTCGGCGCCCTTTTCCTGCCCATAGATTGAGATGTCGGCGTTGGGGTTGCGCTTGTGGTTCTCCACGAACTGCGCGCTCTGCACGAACATGCCCCCGGAGCCGCACGCCGGGTCGTAGATGAGGCCGTGGTAAGGCTCGATTACTTCCACTATCAGCTTGACCAGCGCAGTGGGCGTGAAGAACTCGCCGCCCTTCTGCCCTTCGGCCATAGCGAACTTGCCCAGGAAATACTCGTAAATCTTGCCGAAAGTGTCACCCTCGATGTCCATTGGGATGCTTGAGAAGTTCCGGAGGAGCGTGAACAGCACGTCGTTGTCCAGGCGGTTGTAGCTCTTGGGCAGCACGTCCCTCAGGTCCTCGTTCTCAGCTTCGATGGCTTTCATGGCATCGTTGATTGCCTGCCCGACGTTGACGCCTTCCTGCAGCAGACCTATTCCGACCCCAACGACCTGCGCGCTCTGGTGGGGTTGGCGAAAGCCAAGGCGCTCGCCTACGCTTTCAGCGACGCCTTCTTCAACGGCGACTCCGCCCTTGATCCGCTAGAGTTCGACGGGGTGAAGAAGCTGTCCACCGGAGCGCGCACCATGTCGAAGGGGCCGAACGGGGCCGTGCTGACCCTGGACGACCTCGACGAGTTCATAGACATGATCAAGCCCGGAATGCCCCAGGTGTTATTCACCTCCAAGCGCACCCGGCGCAAGCTTTCCAGTCTGCGCCGCGCTTCGGGCAGCGTGCTTGAGACCAGCACCGACGCCTTTGGGCGGCGCGTCCTCACCTACGACGGCATCCCGGTAGAGGTGGACGACCACATCGCGGACACCGAAGTGAAGGGCACCAGCGCCGACTGCTCCTCGATCTACGCGGTGCAGTTCGGCTTCCAGACCGGTCTGTGCGGCCTCGACAACGGCGGCATCCAGGCCCAGCCGCTTGGCGCGCTGGAGACCAAAGACGCCTGGCGCACGCGCATCAAGTGGTACTGCGGCCTCGCCCTCTTCCGCGACCTCGCCCTCGCCAGGCTGGAAGGCGTGCGGGTCTAGCTGACCGTTTGCTAACCGCCAGCCGCCCATTGATAATGGGCACCCGCCAAGAACGCCAAGATTCTATTGTTTTTGCGTTCTTGGAACGCTCACACTTAATTTCTTGGCATCTTGGCGGTTCAATATGAATAGGAGGAGATATGGAGAACTTTCTGAATGGAATTACGCTGCTGGGGATACCGGCTGTGGTGCTGGTACCCATCCTGGTGCAAGGGCTGAAGATGCTGGGGTTGCCGGTGCGATGGGCGGGGGTGGCTGCCCTGGTCGCGGGTCTGGCTGTCGCAGGGTTGGCCGAGGCCGTCACAGTCTGGCCTACCGTTACCCCCTTCGTGCGCTTCGTCATTGCGGGCATCTTGCTCGGCCTGGCGTCCGTCGGGATCTACAGCCAGTACAGTTATCAGAAGTCGGTAGTCGGTTGTCAGAAAAAGCTGACCCCTAACAAAGGAGAACCACGTGCTAGACATCGTTGACATTGTTTGCAAGCTGCCGCGCAAGCCGGACGACCCGAACTACAAGACGCGGGCGCTGGGCAGCATATCGAAGATAGTGGCGCATTACGACGATGTGCTCGTGCCGCCCATGACCAACGGCTGCATGGCTTACGACCCGGTGGCACGCTACATCGAGCAGGCCCGCTATCACATCAGCAAGAACTGGAATGAAGGGGCAGGGCCAATCGTGCATGGCTTCGGCCTCATGTACCACTACCGGGTATCGGCTGATGGCCGCGTGTGGCGCACCCAGCCGGAGGAGCTAATCACCTG
>JBBSGN010000051.1:0-9855 GCA_038254085.1 Chloroflexia bacterium
ACCCGTAACGCGAACCGAAACAACGGCTGTCGCGCCTAACAACGACGACAACGAAAACGACAACACTGACGAAAACGTAAGCGAAGACGAACCGGAGACGGTAACGGTAAAACTCCGAAACAACCACTACGGCCAGATTGAGAACCCCCTGGTGCGCTTCTTGCATCGGCAAGCGCACGGCGGCACTCTACCTATTTATGGTGGCCTGGAGAACCGAGACCAACTTCTGGACGAAATCGCTACGCATAGCGAATTATGAATTGTGGGTTCGTTCATCCAATGCATAATTCATAATTACTGACTTGGGGGTTTTTTTGGCAGAACAACAACAGAACCAGTACATTGACCCGCAGCCCACGACCGAGCGTTTACGATTTATACCGCTTGGGGGCTTGGACGAGGTCGGCAAGAATATGGCCGCCGTCGAGTACGGCGAAGACATTATCATCATAGACGTGGGCATGGGTTTCCCTGAAGAAGAGATGCTGGGGGTAGACCTGGTATTGCCCGACATCAGCTACCTGGAAGGCAAGCAGTCGCGCATACGGGGCATCTGCATCACGCACGGGCACGAAGACCACATAGGCGGCCTGCCCTGGCTGCTGCCCCAGCTACAAGCGCCCATCTACGGCACGCCTCTCACGTTGGGCCTGATCTCCAACAAGCTGCGCGAGCGCGGTCTGTTGGAGCAGGCAAGCCTGAACCAGGTACAGGCGGGCGACGTAGTAGAGCTTGGGGCGTTCAAGGTGGAGTTCGTGCATGTATGCCACTCGATACCGGACGCCTGCTTGCTGGGTATCCACACCCCGCTCGGCACCATCGTGCATACAGGCGACTTCAAGCTGGACCCCACGCCGGTAGATGGCTATCTTACCGATTATGCGACGCTCTCGAGGCTGGGGCAGGACGGCGTGTTGGGACTGTTCACCGACTGCGTGCATGTCGAGACGCCGGGCTACACGCCCTCCGAGCAAGAGGTGGGGAAGACGCTCGACCCTATAATCGCCAACGCGCGCGGGCGGGTGATTATCGCCACCTTCGCCTCGCTCATTTCGCGGGTGCAACAGATAATAGATATCGGCTATAAGTACAACCGCAAGGTGGCCCTGCTGGGGCGCAGCCTGGTAAACAACGCGCAGGTCGCCGTCGAGCTAGGCTACCTCGACATCCCCGACGGGATCATGGTGGAGGTAGCGGACACTTCCAAGCTGTACGACAACGAGGTGCTGGTGATATGCACCGGGGCGCAAGGCGAGCCGACATCAGCCCTATCGCGCATCGCCAACAACGACAGCCGCCACTGGAACGTCAAGCAGGGAGATACATACATCCTGTCGGCCACGCCCATACCGGGCAACGAGACGAGCGTGAGCCGCGTTATCAACAACCTGTTTGTGCAGGGTGCGGAGGTCATATACAGCGCCATAGCCAGGGTACACGTGTCGGGACATGCCAGCCAGGAGGAGCATAAGCTGATGCTTTCCCTGTTGCGGCCCAAATACGTGGTGCCGATCCATGGCGAGCGCCGCCACCTGGAGATGTACGCCAAGATAGCCGAGTCGATGGGGGTACCGAGGAGCAATATCTTCTTCGCTGAGAACGGCTCGGTGGTCGAGCTGAACCAGGAGGAGGCGGCTATAGTGGGCCGGGTGCCCGCAGGCCACGTCTTCGTAGACGGGATGAGCGTGGGCGGCGTTGGGCACGTGGTCATAAGGGACCGGCAATTGCTCTCCCGCGATGGGATACTCCTGGTAGTGGTGTCGGTGGACAGGCAGAGCGGCAAGGTAGTAGCAGGCCCGGACATAGTCACGCGGGGCTTTGTGTACGCAGCCGAGGCGGGCGAACTGCTCGACGATACGAAAGAGCGCGTGCGCGCCGCCCTGGACCACCAGCATGGCAACACCCCGCCCGAATGGAACTACCTCAACAAAAAGATCAGAGACACCGTCAGCCAGTACCTATACGAAAAGACCAAGCGCCGCCCGATAGTGCTGCCGGTGGTGATGGAAATCTAAGCAAATTATGAATTATGAATTACTGCTTCTAATTCATAATTCCATAATTCATAATTCCACGGAGTGGGAAAATGGCTACAGTCGCTAAAGCTGCTGAGATTATAGACGCCAACCTGGACCTCGCGGAGTTCGTGGGGGGAGCGCCGTTTGAGGAGGTGTGGGTGGCTGAGAGCGCGTTGGGGGTGATTTTCCCCGACTCTTACCGCGATTTCTTGCAACGGTATGGGGCGGGCACGTTTGGCGGGCAGCCGGTGTATGGGCTGGGCGTGCCTGATGACGACTTGCCGAGCGTGGTGTTCGCAACAAATAGCCTGCGCGAACAGGACGACTTCTTTCCGGGCGACCTGGTGGTCATACAGGACACGGGCGAGGGTGATTTACTTTGCCTGGCGACCTCGCGCATGAACGAGAATAACGAGTGCCCGGTGGTGCAATGGATACCGGAGATGTCGTTCGAGGAGCAGATGTTCGAGATGGTAAACAAGACCTTCGCCGGGTTCTTGCTGCGGATAGTCAAGCACGCAGTCCTTCAGTAAGTGGGAAGTCCTGAAAGCGGCGGCTCTCGTATCTAAACGAGGTAGGACGGATATGGGCAGCGTGCAATTTAATCAGCCGAGCTGCAAATCAGGTGGCTGCTATGGCGAACAAAGGCAAATCCGACCCTATTGCTTCCTCTTTGCGTGGTAGTGTCTTGCCTTTTCTAGCCTATATAATGTTAATAGGCTGGCCCATGCCCCTATATCTGCGCTTCCTGCCTGGGTACATTTTGCTTCCCATAATATTCGTTGTACCTATAATCTGGATTGCTTACAAAGAAAGGCGTGCCGTGAATAAGTCACCTGTAGGAGTATGGGGCTGGATAACGGAGGGCTGGGCTGCTGCATTACTCCTGACTTATGCCAGGGCGCTAGATGTACAACATAACAATCAAGCTGGGCTTTGGTATTGGATTGGAGGCGGCTTGGTGTTTGTGTGGTTAGCTATTTTGGCAGTCGCCTTGCTTGTTAGGAGTAAGAGGGTGGATAAGGAAGCCCCAACTGATGGTGGAAGAGTAGGATAGGGTTTCGCTTGCGGGAAACCCCACCATCCACGTCCGCAATCAGCCCAAACAGACGTCGCGTATCGCGCAGGCGATTGTGGCTCTTCGGTGTCTTAGGGCTGTGCCTACTCTCCTTGATAGCCTCGGCTCTGGCAGGACCGGCAAGGCCGCCCGATAAGCAGGGCACTCTTGCCGGTCCCTCGTCTCCCCAAGTCGGCACGCCAATAGATAGGGGCCAGACGGCTACGGCTTACATAGTAGCCCAATCTACCTTTACCTCCACGCCTGTCTCGCCCGACGTGCAGGTTACTGTTACTTCGCTCGCGCCCTCCGCTACCGATGAGCCATCCGGCACACCGCCATCTCCCGAAATCCCGTCTGCCCCTACCGTATACGCATCCCCAACCGCTACGGCAACTATCGAGGCTACATCTACCGCTACCGCCAGCCCAACCGCAACAGGTTTAGCGGAAGCGAATGTGGCGCGGGTGATTGATGGGGATACCATAGATGTAACTATCGGAGGGAAGAAATCGCGGGTGCGCATCATAGGGGTTGACGCGCCCGAAATGCGCCAGCGAACGCCTATCTGCTACGCACAGGAGGCCACCGCCAAAGTTCAGCAATTGCTCGGCCAGGCCCATGCCCGTGTAGAGCTTGAAAAGGATGTATCGGAGACCGACCGATATGGACGGCTCTTGCGCTACGTGTGGCTGAACTTGTCTGAGGGCCGCGTGATGCTGAACGAGCAGCTTGTGAAAGAGGGATACGCGCAGGTCAGCACCTACCCGCCCGACGTGAAGTACCAGGACCGCTTCGTGGCCGCCGAGCGAGAGGCTCGCGCCCAAAACCGGGGCCTGTGGGGTGCGTGTGGCGGCTTCGGGGTGTCTGCTGCCACCGCTACTATTGCCAGCCCGCCTACCGCACGGTCCGCCGCTAATCCGGTGGCCGTGACCCCTACGGCCTTCAAACCCTCATTGCCCGGCGGCTTGCGATACGATCCGCAAGGGCCAGATCGCGATTGCTCCGACTTCGCCACGCAAGAGGAGGCACAGCAGTTCTTCCTGGCCGCAGGCGGGCCTCTGAGCGACCCTCACAGGCTGGACGCTGACCATGACGGCATTGCGTGCGAGAGTCTACCGCACAAATAGGTTAGGCTAGTATTAATTTGCTATAGGCGGGCACTACCTATGTGCGATTGTGGGTGGGGTGCTGCTCTGCTATGCTTATCCTGGCAGCAACTTTCTTTGGGGCTGCCTGCAATTTCGCATAACAGGCTCACGGAGGTAGGCTATGAGCAATTACGACCCGCACCAAGCCCTCTCCAACATAGGAGCGCCAACACAGATTTTTTGCGCGTACTGCCAGGGTGCGAACGACCCTAGCGTAACCACGTGTAGATGGTGCGGCAAGGCAATCCAAATCTATATAAGCGGGCCGTTACGGGCCTCCACTGAAACGCACACGCAAGCTAACTCCGATGAAAGGCCGGTGAAGATGGAGGCGGACCCCAGCGAGCGGCTGAATCCGCTCTGGATCGTGGCGGGCGTGGGGATAATTGCGCTGTGCCTGCTCGGTGTGCTAGCCTCTACCCTCAACTCCAAATTTGGCGTGGTGAAGGCAGAGTCAGCCGCGCCCAGCGCCAACGAGCGCGCCTATATCCAACAGTCATCCGATTGGCTCGACTTGTATCGCAAGGACCTGAGCAAGTTGAACGAACTTAATACCGGCTCACAGCGTTTCAACGACCAGTGGAAGAGAGATACGAGCGACCTGGCGGCCCAAATAGAGACGACGGATAACGAGGTGAGGAAGTACAAGCCTCTACCACAATTCTCCGCCATGCAGGAAAAGTGGCTCCGCGTGGTTGATCACCTGGATATGGCAACCGGCCTGATAACACGAGGCGCAAACTCGTATGACGATGAGTTGATCAAGCGCGCAACGGACGAGATAAACGCCGCCAACGACACTATCAGCGACATCGCCACCGACCTGAAGAGTATGACGCAGCAATAAAAGCCCTACCGCTTGCGAGAAGGGACACATACGAGAGACCAAACCCACCAAGTGTGGATTTGGTCTTTGTTGTAAGCGTTCAGAATAAGGGTAAGAAAAGGTGATGTTGTAGGGGCGAGATTTATCGCGCTCTGCTGGTCTTAGCGGCCGGATAGAAGGGCGCGATAAATCTCGCCCCTACAACGACATTTTCTTCTTCCTCTAATCTGAACACTTACTCTTTGTTCTTAATTGGATAGATTAGGCACAGTATGTTATGCTTGTAGCCGTACCCCTCTGACAAAGCGCAAAACCTGCGCTAGTGCCTGGACTAGCAACCAGGAAGCCCTCACGCATGATTCCCACCGACGACACGCCATGACCCCCGCACGCGCATCAAGTGAACATTCCGCCGGGGGCGTGGTATACCGGCACAGGGGGCTAGGGTACGACATAGTGGTGGTGCAGCGCGCCCGCCACGACGACTGGTCTCTGCCTAAGGGACATATTGAGGTTGGAGAGACACAGGAGCAAGCCGCCCTCCGCGAGGTGAAAGAGGAAACGGGCCTGAACACCCATATCGTGCGCGAGCTTGGAGAGATAGTTTACTTCTACAGGCGCGCCAAAGAGGGATTGACGCGCAAGAGCGTCTATTACTACCTCATGGAAGCCGATAACGACGAGTTAGGTGGCCCCAATTTCGAGGTAGCCGAAGCCCGCTGGGTCGCTATCAAGGAGGCCCATACCTTGCTCAGTTACAACAAGGACAAGGAGATAGTTAGCAAGGCGCAAGCCTTGCTGGGTGTTAGGTGTTAGGTGTTGGGTGCTAGGGCGCAAAACGCGGCTAGTATCTAACACCTAACACCTAACACCCAACAAAGATATGTTTTACGACCGAGCGAGAATCTGGGTAAAGGCGGGGAACGGCGGGGACGGCAGCGCATCTTTCCGGCGTGAGAAGTTCGTGCCCAAAGGTGGGCCGGACGGGGGCGACGGCGGGCGCGGAGGAAGCGTCTACCTGCGCGTTGACCCCGACCTCAATACGTTGCTGCCGTTCCATTACAAGCAGCACTTCAAAGCCGGGCACGGCGGCTCTGGCGGGGGCAGGCAGAAGCACGGCAAGGCGGGCGCGGACCTGTACATTGACGTGCCGCCCGGCACCTTCGTGGAGGTGGTTGACGAAAACCCAATTTCGGGCGCGGCCTCCGAGGTGGTGCAGTCCGACATGGTGCGGCCCGGGCAGACGCTTATGGTGGCGCGCGGGGGGCGTGGGGGGCTGGGCAATGTCCATTTCGCCACCTCCACGCAGCAAACGCCTCGTTTCGCCGAGAAGGGCGAGCCGGGCGAAGAGCGCACCGCCCACCTCGAACTGA
The DNA here is from genome assembly GCA_038254085.1 of Chloroflexia bacterium. GTDB lineage: Bacteria > Chloroflexota > Chloroflexia > QHBQ01 > JADMIH01 > JADMIH01. The sequence goes on from JBBSGN010000051.1 coordinate 6,426, forward strand.
AGGTAATAGCCGACGTGGGCCTGATAGGCTACCCGAACGTGGGCAAATCCACCCTTCTGTCTGTGGTGAGCGCGGCCCAACCCAAGATAGCCGACTACCCTTTCACCACGCTTGCCCCTATGCTGGGCGTGGTTCAGGTGGGCGAGGAGCCGTTCGTGATGGCCGACATACCGGGCCTGATAGAAGGGGCCAGTAGCGGCGTGGGCCTCGGCCTGGATTTCCTGCGCCACGTGGAGCGCACCAGACTACTGGTGCATGTGGTGGACGGGTCGGCGGGACTATGGGGAGAGGGGTACGAGAGCCAGCAGGCCGAAGAAGGCTCCCACATCGCGCAGACCACCGACCCGATAGCCGACTTCAAGCGGATAAACGCCGAGCTTGAGCAGTACGACCCCGAACTGGCCGCCAAGCCGCAGATCGTGGCGATCAACAAAGTGGACCTCCAGGAAGTGCGCGACCGCCTGCCTGCCCTGATTAAACAATTCCACCAGATGGGGTATGAAGATGTGTACCCCATATCGGCGGCGACGCGCGCAGGCGTGAAAGAGCTTATGCAGGCGGTGGCGACGCGGCTGCGCGAGTTGCCCAGGCCGGAGTGGGAGGAGGAGCCGGAGGTCATAGAAGAAGTAATTGTCCACCCCCGCCACGTAGCCGCCGAGTCCGAGCGATTCGACGTGAGCCAGGAGGCCAAGCACCGCTTCAGGGTGAGCGGGCCGCGCATCGAGCGGGTTGTGACGATGACCGATATGAACAACCCCTTCGCCCTGGAGCGCCTGCAAAAAGAGATGGAGAAGATGGGCGTAACCAGCGCGCTCCGCAACGCAGGTGTAGAGGTCGGCGACGCGGTAAGCATAGGCCGCACCGAGCTTGAATGGAGCGACGAACCCTGGGTCCGCTTCGACCAAAGCACCTCTCGCCGCAAACGCCGCGAAGGGCCAGGCAAGCAGAAAAGCTGAATTTAATTAGTTGAACCGCCAGCCGCCCATTATCAATGGGCGGCTGGCGGTTACTTATTTAGCCCATGAGCATAGAGATGTGGCTTGCTATGTCGCGGAAGATGGAGGCCTGGGCGGCGGTGGGGGCGGTTTGGAGAAGGGGGTGGCCGGCGTCTATACCCTTGCTGATGGCGAGGTCCATCGGGATGCGGCCAAGTACTTCCAACTCTTCGCCTTCCACTGCCCAGTCCCGTTTGCTGCGGTGAAAGACCTCCACGCGCTCGCCGCAGTGGGGGCAGTTGAGATAGCTCATGTTCTCGATCAGGCCGAAGATTGGCACTTTGGCCTGGCGGAACATCTCCAGGGAGCGGCCTGCGTCGAGCAGTGACAAGTCCTGCGGCGTGGTTACTACCACTACGCCGTCTATCTGCACGGTGTGTAGGAGGGTCTGCTGAGGCTCCCCGGTGCCTGGGGGCAGGTCCACCAGCAGGTAGTCGAGGTCTCCCCAGACCACGTCTTGCAGAGTTCGGGACACGATCAGCCCCGCGAAGCGTGGGTCGGGCATAACGGCCTCTTTCTCGCCCACTAATAGGCCGAGCGACATTACCTTCAGGCCGTAACGCTCAAGCGGCTCGATATACGGCGTGTTGTCGGCGCGGGCCACCGGCAGCCTGCCACGCGCTTGCTTGGTCCTGTGGATGCCGAGCATGACCGGCACGTTCGGCCCGTAGATGTCCGCATCGAACAGCCCCACGCGACCACTACTCTCCGCCAACTGCGCGAGAGCCAACGCCAGGTTGACCGTGACGGTGGTCTTGCCCACTCCTCCCTTGCCGCTGGCGACGGCTATTATGCGCGAGATGCCTTCGATGCGAGGGGGCATGCCTAATCTCCCTTGTCGTGCCCTTCGTACTTCTGCCAGTCCTCATCTGCCCTGGTGTTCTTAGCGAGGCTACTTCAGAAGGACTGACGGTGTCGTATCCTGAAAGTAAATGAGCGCATCAAACTTCTTTGGCAGGCTTTCATCACTAAAGAAGTAGTCAGGCCGAGAGTCGTCGTAAGCGGCACCGATAAATCGGAAAGGGTGCGGTCCTGTCAGCCAATTGGTAGCAGGGGTGCTGGATTGGATGCCCCGCATATCAACAAAGAGGCGTGGGATACCGGCGCTATGAAAGGCTGCCTCATAACTGTCTACAGGCGGCGCCTGGACTTGGTGCGAGGTCAACGAGCCAATAGATTGATTGGCTATATTGGTGCTAAAGGCATTGAAGGCCCCGCCGTAAAAGTCGAACCCGAAATTGATGATTTGGTCCCCGTATTGCTCCCTAAGGTGTTGGCCCATGCTCTTATAGTCCTGGGCCTGGGAAGTGCCAACGTGGAAGTTGTGTGCCCACAGCGCTATTTTAGTGTCTTTTCCGGCCTGTTGCAGAATCCAGGAAGCATTTTCGGCCATGTAGAGGTCGCGGGCTGCTCCCTGTTGGGAGGTTGTTGCGGAAGAGTAAGCGTCCTCTGCCTGCACGACGATGCGGGCGCTCTGTAAGGCGCGAGCAAACTCGCCCGGCGAAGAAAGCTTCTCGTATGCCGACCGAGCACCATTTAGCTCGTTGTAAGCTTGTTGCGCATCCTGATGGCAAGCGGATTTGGTTGCTTGTGGCGCACTAGCATAACTACCCACGCTATCCTGGTATGGGCGGAAGCAGTCATAGCGTGCCTGGATGCGGCCAACCGACGGCGGGTCAACCCTCTGAACATAGGCGACCACGTTGTCTATCACTATATGAGGGCCTTGTATGTCGAAGCCCTGAAAGCTCACTATTGGCTCGTTACCAGGGTTCTGGTTGTGGGCGCGCATCCACTTTATCATGTCGAGCACTTCCTGGGTGTTCCATGTCCAGTAACCCAGGCCCTTTAGCAGTTGAGAGGGGTCGCCGTTGCCTGTATGCACGTAGTCGTTTATGAGGTTCGACTCGCCCCAGCCAGCCTCCATCGCGAAAGTATTGAAGGCCATCTCCTTGACCAGGAACTCCAGCATTCTATGCTTCATGGCAAAGAACTCGTGGGTGCCGTGGGTCGCCTCGCCGAGCGACACAATACGCGCATCGCCAATGATCTTTTTGAGGGGCATGAGGTCGGAGTAGTCGCCACCGGGCTGAGAGGTGTTGAATGGGATTGCGTGGTCACGCAACCAGGCAGCAACTTCAGGGCCGGGCGTGGGTCCGGGCGTGGCTGCGGCGGTAGAAGTAGCAGTCGGGGTAGGAGTAGCGCGATAGCGCCTGTCGTATTGGAACCTGCCCAACTGAGACAGCAGCACCTCGTATGGCGTGCCTGCGTTCTCCGGGTGGATCTCGAACGCTGCCCGCTCGAAGTACTGGACGGTGTAGGTCTTGCCGTTGAGGTCGCTCTTCTCCTGCATTTCCTCTGAGATGGGATAGCCTTGCTGGGCCAGGCCGCCATGCTCCCGCCAATAGCGAAGGAACAGACCCTTGACCGTATGC
>JBBSGN010000052.1:0-9804 GCA_038254085.1 Chloroflexia bacterium
GCAGTTATGGGTTATCATCCCCTCAGCAATGAGGGAATGGGTGACAGGCTCGGTGACATCGTAGACCATCGCCATCCCGTCCGGCTCTATTGAGACCACGCGGGAAGGCCGGGGGTTCTTGAGCGCACCCTTGAAGGGCTGGCTAAGTACCTCTTTGGCCCGGATGTCCTTGCGCGCCGAACATGGAAAGCCGATCAAGGTGAGGAACTTACGGGCCTGCTGATTGTACATATGAAGCTGCCCTTGCGGGTTCTTCCGTCCCTCAGGGTGTACCCAAGTTATGCGGCTAGCAATGCTGAGGTCCGACAGGAGCAGTTGTACAGAGCGGAGCAAGTTGGGCGACGAAGACGCAAGCATAACCTCATGCTCGGTTGCGTTAGGGCGTATGCAGCCGTCCGCCGAAAAGAGACCTTGCAGATAGGCGACCTTCAGGTCGTCGGCTACCGCATGGGTGGCGGCGGGCACGTCTTTGTAGATGGCAGTTCCTTGCTTCATGCCGTACTCGTCTTGAAGATAGCGGACAAGCGGCCGGGATTGTGAGGTGATCTGCAACACGCCGTTCTTCTGAACACTGCTATGACAGGTTCTGTATGAGGTAGGGGTGATATCGTTGGAAGCCTGGGAATCTACGTCGAAATCATCCTTTTCAGCCAACGCCACAGCTGATGTAGACGGCGTATTGATGAGGAGTTCAGAGGTACCAGGCAGAATTTGCGCTATCAGATTGTTTCTTTGCCCGCCGACAGGATAAGCGCCAAGTGTCTCGTTACTCCTGATAGAGCGAGCGTCTTTGATGAGGCGGTTGAACTCTCCTTCCATAAACTGTGCGGTCTCGCCTTCGTCCGGCCCAAACACGAGGGCGACGTTCCCTTCAGAAAAGACGCCGTCCCCGGTGAGCCAGCCGAGCAGTCGCCAACGGTTCACATCGGCATCGGGGGATGTGAAGGCAATAGGGTTGCCGCTTTCGCGTATCTCGATGCGATCAGCGCCAAGCTGTAACTTATCAATGCGCTTCCACTCACCGTTGTCGGTAAGGAATCGATGATCGCCCGTAGCGCGGATGGAGCGGCCATCCTGCAAGGTCATCCTGAACACCTCTCGCTCTCCAACCTGGGTGATGTAGGCAGGGCGATGGGCTGTAATGCGGCGATGGTCGTGCTCCGAGTAGAGGTCTGTAGTAACATGAACGCGGTCGCCACACTGCTGGGCGTTGTACAAGTCGGATACCGTCCGCAAACCATCAGGCGTACTGATCCGGGTCTCAGGGGCCAAACATGCGGTATCATCCAGGAACATATACTCGCTACACGGATTACTACCGTTTATGGTGCCATCGTTGGGGCAGGTGTGCCATTCGTTGATGGTGGTGTCGTACTGAACGCCGGGGTCGGCGCTAGCCCAGGCCGCTTTGCCGATGCGATCCCACAGGTCGCGGGCGGGGAGGGTCTTGCTCGGTTTGCGGTCTACGCGGCGCACGAGGTCCCAGGACGTGTCTTTCTGAACGGCCTCGATGAAGGCGTTAGACATGCGGACCGAGTTGTTGGCGTTTTGGCCGGAGACGGTGAAGTAGGCGTCGCCCTCCCAATCGGTGTCGTAGATGGGAAAGTCGAAGGTCTTGTTGCCTTGCTCGGCCAGGCCGATGGCGCGGGCAAGCAGACCTTCGGGCACACCGGCGACTTTGGCTTCCTTAACAGCCTTCTTGTAAGCCTTTCCGAGAGTTGGCTTATCGGCCTCTGAGCCATCTTGCTTGGCGTGGAAGGCAACCATGACCAGGTTGAGGTGCTTGTTGCACTGGATAGAGCCTGCGACCAGGGCGGCTACCTTCTGCTCTTCGACGACTTTCCAGTCTATGAACTTCTCGATATCTGGGTGGTCTATATCTACGATGACCATTTTGGCGGCGCGGCGGGTGGTGCCGCCCGACTTGATGGCCCCGGCTGCGCGGTCGCCTATCTTGAGGAAGGAGAGGAGGCCGGACGACTTGCCGCCGCCGGAGAGAGACTCGTTCTCGCCGCGCACGGCGGAGAAGTTGGAGCCGGTGCCTGAGCCGTACTTGAAGATGCGGGCCTCGCGGGTCCAGAGGTCCATGATGCCGCCGGGGTTGACCAGGTCGTCGCTGACCGACTGTATAAAGCAGTTGTGGACGACTACGCCGTTGCCGAGGAAGCGACCGCTTTCGGTCTGGATGTCGTAGACTTCCTCATCCCCGATGTAGTCTATGGAGAGGACGGTTTCCTCGGAAAGTGCAGTCGCGTCTTCGCTTTCGGCGTTCTCGTTGAGCTTGCGGAGTTGCTCAACTTTATCCGAGGAGATGAAGCCAATTGTGTCGTAGAACTTGCGTAGCTCGGAGTGGCGAGAGATGCTGAGTTGGTAGAGGCGTTTCCGGTCATGGCCAGGAGCAAGAGAGGAGGAAAGTCTTGAGTAGAAGCCCAGGCTGAGGAGCAGCAATTGCGCAAAGTGCCCCCGCTCTTCTGAGGCGGTCGTCAGAACGATTTCGCCCGACTCGTAAAGCCGCGCTTCGGTTTGGAAGAGGCTCTTCAGGAAAGTTCTCTTTTCGGCGTCGGTGCCTTTGAAGACACGGTCGGGGACGTGGACGATACAGGAAGGGCTGTTTAGCTCGTACTCTTCAGCAAAGTCGCTTACCAGGCTGGAGTCCAGGTTGACGACACGATAGAGGTCGTTGAGGCTCTTCTTGGTAGCCGTTTTGTGATCGCCGAAAAGCTGCTGGAACAGGACGGTTATATAGGCGTATTCGTCGTCGCTGGCGGTGATCGCACCAAAGCGGGTGGTTTGATCGCGGCCCAACTGGCTCTGCCTATAATAGCCGTCACCGATGATCCAACCTGCGAGGGCGGCTTTGGCAAGAGATGTGTCGTCGGGCTGGGCGGCATCGGTTGAAGGGTTTTCCTGGGCAAGCTGGGCGGCGAGGGTGACACGACCGTGTCGGCCTTCTCCGCTGGCGACGGCAAATGCGGAGGCGACGTTGAGCATTCGCTGGACCTCGGCGAGGGCCAGTTGCTCTTCTTCCTGCGCGGCGGGTTGGAGGGCGACCTGGCGGACCTTTTTGCCGAGGATAGTCTTTAGCTCGCGCCAGACGTACTCGCCACCGTCCTGGATGCGCTTGTCGGCGGCGAGGATCAGGTGGTCGTCGGTGAACTCTATATAGTTGCCGTTTTGGAGGGTAGCGCGGAAGACCTCGCGCACGCCGTTGTTCTTGACGGCCAGCACGCGCACGAAACGCTCGCCGTCGAAGACTTTGAGGGTGGTGAGGTTATTGGCGACTATCTCCTCGATCCGGTACGCGCCTTTGTTGGTGAACAGGCGGGTGTTGCCGCGAGCGCAGGCGTGCGGTTGGGGGCGCTCGTAGGCGCTGGTGGACTTATGCAGTTCTTTATCGGCGGGGTCTACATAGTAGTGGCCCTGGGCGGGGCCGGTGATGCCGTAGGCCCAGTGGAGGCCAGTGTTGAACCATTGTGGCGAGTTGGGCGCGGCCCGCTGGGTGGCGAGCATGAAGAGCATCTCGTCGTAGAAGGCTTTGGCGTCTTCTTCGGTCGAGAAGTAGCCGCCCTTCCAGCCCCAATAGGTCCAGCAGCCCGCGAGCCGGTGGAACACCTGGCGCGAATCGGTCTCACCGCCGTATTTGGGCTGGTCGTCGGGCAGCTTGACGAGGGCTTTTTCGTCAGGCTCGGAGCGCCACAGCCATTGGGGCACGCCCTTTTCTGGGATCATCTTGAGCTTGACAGCGATGCCTGCACGTCTAAAGTATTTCTGGGCGAGGATGTCGGTTGCTACCTGGGACCAGGTATCGGGAACCAGGACGTTCTCGGCCATGAAGACGGCTTTGCCGTCGGGGTTGATGATTTTCGAGGTGCGCGGGACGAAGTTTATGCCTGAGTATGCGCCGCCCGTCTTTGTGAACTGACGCGGTATGTGCATCTTGGACTCCTCTCAGCCCGGGAATGGACTGATGATTGCGTGGCTGGGCCGGTTAGCCCTGGGCCTCCCCTCTAGGTGCAGGCTCCGGCGGGTACGGGGTGATCGCTTCGTCTGCCGTTGGCTGGCCCCCGGTAAGGCCCTCCATCTCTTCTCGCATCTCCTCGAGGTCCGCGAAGTTGCGGTAGACCGAAGCAAACCGTATGTAGGCTACCTCATCAAGCTCCCTCAAACGCTGCATGACCATCTCGCCGATGGTGGTCGAGGGGACTTCCGAGACGCCAAGACCGAAGAGCCGTGCCTCAATGTCGTTGACCGCTTCCTCGAGCTGGTCGGCCGGCACCGGGCGTTTGGTAGACGCGACATGTATGCTCTTGGCGAGCTTGTCGCGGCTGTATTCCTGACGATAATTGTCCTTTTTGACCACGGTCAGGCCGATGCGCTCAACACGCTCATAGGTGGTGAAGCGCCGCCCGCACTGCTTGCAACGGCGGCGGCGCTTGATGGCGTCGCCGTCGGCTGTGAGTCGGCTGTCTGTGACCTGTGTATCTTCGCGGTGGCAAAAAGGACATCTCATCTGTTTTTCCCTTCATCGTGGGCGAAACTACTATATGTTGTGTAGAGCGAGCAGCACGCCCAAGATGCAGTGCCCGCTCATCTTAGAGGAAATTTGTGTGCTTGTCAATAGGTTTATGCACAATATCTTGTTTGGAAGCACAACATGTGGATAACTTTGCACAACATGTTGTAGATTGTGGTGAGGATATTATAGCACTATTAGAACGTTTGTGCAACTTCTTACTGCAATGTGACACCAAGAAATAGAGGCTAATCAAGGGTTCCCTAAACGCAGAGACGCAGAGACGCAAAGGGCACGCAGAGATTTTGGGGTTTTAGCGTTACTAGGAGGCTGCGGAGGCTGAACCGCGCACGCGCTCGGAGAACGCCCACAGGCCACCCGCGACCAGGGAGTGACCGCCGAGGACGATGGGGATGGAGGATGACACACTGGCCTCGGTGAGTTCGCGCACCCAGGGGTCCGAGATTTGGTCCGGTTGGAGGGCATCGGAGGCGAAGCGGTCGTGGGGGGAGACATCCAGGCGGCGGTGGGCGAAGAGGACGCGAGTGTCGAGAAAGGCGGCGTTGGAGGTCTGTTCGAGGGCGCTTATGAGGCCGGGGATGCCTGCGAGGTCTGTGTAGAGGCCGAGGAGGGAGCGGACCTCGCCCTGTGCTTCGCGGCCACTGGCCCTCATGCCGCGCTCTTCGGAGAGGATACGGGTCTGGCAGGGTAGATTAGTTTCGAGCCTCCTCCACACCCAGCTGCTCAGGCGGCCCGCGACCAACAGTTCAGCGCGGCGGGTGGACATGACTTTGTAGGCGCGCTCGATGGTGGAGGCGAGGGTGAGCGTGGCTTCGGGCACGCGGGAGATGATAGTTGCGAGGTGTGGATCGAGAAGGCGGTTGAGCGGAGGCGACTGGGTGGACCACCAGAGAGTGGCGAGGTCGGTGGGGGTGTCAAGGTCGAAGTTGAAGGCGAGGGTGCGTGGGGTGGGAGCGAAGGGGAGACCCGCGCGGTAGTGGAGGAGCCAGGCTAGATCGTTATCGGCGGTGGGGAGGGCGATGCGGTCGAGGGCGGAAGCAGGGTAGAAAGCGATCTGATCGGCTGAGTAGAGGTTGTTGGAGACGACGCACTCGCCTTCACCACTGACGGCGATGGCAAGGTCGTGCAGATCCTGGGGTGTGCCGAGGGGCATGGAGCCTCCGCCGACGTAGACGACTCGTTGGAGGTTGTAGGACTTGCAGACGGCACGAAGGTTTTCGCCGAAGTGGAAGCCATCAGAGGGGCGTGTTTCGACATGTAGGGGCACCTTGTTGGGCCAGGTATCGGAGAGAGCGAGTGCGGCATCGCGTAAGACAGAGTCCTCTGTAACGAGGATGACCTGGTCGAAGGCGTCGCTGATGGAAGTGTTGGTGAGCAAGTCCAGGGTGGCTGCGAACCAGGCTTGGGCGACGAGCGCTTCGATGGGAGAGGCGGCTGGGAGAACGCCGGCCTGGAAGATTATTAGAGACGGACGACCAACGGCTAATGGTCGAGGACCGGCGCTAGGTGATGTATCTCGGTCGTCGGTCGTCGGTCGTCGGTCGTCCATTGAGCTTGAGCTAACTTAGCTCTGGTTGGAGGAGGCCGTAGTCGCCGTCTTGGCGGCGATAGACTACGTTCATGCGCTCATCGCCGGCGTTCCAGAAGACAAAGAAGGTGTGGCCGAGAAGTTCCATCTGCTCGACGGCCTCTTCTGGGTACATGGGTTTGACGCTGAAGCGCTTGACTTTGACGATAGCGCCGACCTCGTCATCCTCGAAGTAATCGGTGCGGGTTGGCGCAGAGCGAATCGTGTCTTCTTCGGGCGCGCGGGCCGGAGCCGCCATCTCGACTACAGAAGGGCCTTCGGGCATCGGGGCGTTCGCCAAGAGGTCGGCTGAGGACTTACCGACGCCGGGGGAGCCTTTGTGGCGGCGGTAGTGGCGGCCTTTGAAGCGTTCGATCTGGCGGGAGATATGGTCCATCGCCTGGTCTACGGCGGTAAGGAGCTCGGGGTCCGTGACCTCGGAGCGGATGAGGTTATTGCGGGTATGGAGGGTAAGTTGGGCGACGTAACAAATGCGCTGGGGCGTCTGACGGGTCGGCTCCTGCGACAGGATGACCTCGGCGGATTCGAGATTATCGAGGTGGCGGGGAAGGCGCTCGATGCGCCTGCGGATTTGAGTTTCGATGCCGGAGGCCAGTTTGAAGTTTTTGGGCCTGATGGTCACTTCCATGGTCAGTCCTCCAGAACGAGCACCGAGTAATGAGCACCGAGTGGTGGTTAGCTAATCTGTACTTGGTATTCGGTATTCACTACTCGGTGCTCATTACTCGGTACTTGGGTGGTGCGCGTGGAGAGATTCGAACTCCCGACGCAGGGCTTAGGACGCCCTCGCTCTGTCCCCTGAGCTACACGCGCGCCGCGCGGAAAATTATACCGCATGGGCGCGGGTTGGCGCAAGCGGACGATGGAATGAGGGACGACCGACTACCGACTACCGTCTACTATCGCCCTTCGTCCTTCACCTTAGATTGCGCGCGGCCTGGGGGTCGAATTGCTGGCTAAGGGCGGCATCTATTGCGTCGTCTCGCTTTATGAGATAGGTGGGTACCGAGATGGCGGACAGGGCGCTTACGAGCATGAGGGGGTTCTCCTCACCGCCGAACGTGCCAGGCTCGACAAGCGCCGCCGCAGCCTTGACACCCTTGTACAGTTGGCTTTGCAGAGCGGCCACCCATTCGTCATCGAGCGACGGAGTGATCACTATCAACGTATCTTGCCTGTTGAATTGCTGCGTCTCGGCGGTGATTACCTCACCTAGCGAGGTGGTCCCCTCGGCACGCAGCACGGCTAGCGCCCGCAGTATCTTGATAAGTTGGCGGCCTCCACGGTCGGCGGGAAGCACCACATGGTGCTGGCCCCAGGCGATCAGCCCCACCGAGCGCCCCTGCCCTATGAAATAGGCCGCAAGCGAGGCCGTCACCGCCACCGCGTACTCTTCTGTGCTAGGCTCCAGGCTCAATCTGGACGTGTCCTCACGAACCGTGCTGCGCTGGCCTTCACCGCGAGTGTAATCGGGTGCGGGCCGCGTCCCAGGCGCATTATATTCTATGGGCAGATCGTCTACATCTACATCGGTCTCCGACAGGTGGACGGCTTCGTTGAGGTCGAGGATAAGCCACAGGTCGGCGGTGGGGTCAAGCTCAAACTCTTTGACCATCAACTTCTGAGCGCGGGCGGTCACGGGCCAATGGATACGGTTCATGGGGTCGCCCGGCAGGTACTCGCGGATGCCCGCCGCGTTGGGCGTCGAGTGGAAAGTGCGCCGCTGCGTCTGGCTGCCGCCCGGCAACTCGCCCGCAGGCAGGCCAAACGAGGAGAGAGGCACGGTGGGCGGATAGATCAGCAATTCCGCGGACTCGTCGAATATTCGGCTGGTCTGGAAGAGGCCGAAAGGGTCGCCCGTCAACACAGCAGTCGGCCCCAGGCGATACAGCCCCCGGCGCAGGCAGCGTGTCCGCACCCGCCAGCGTTTGGAGCTTCTCGCGGGCAGCGAAATCACCGCGCCGACTTGGTGGCCGGGCAGCGACGAGCGGTCGCGCACTTCGAGCCACAGCTTTCTTATCACATCAAGATTCTGCACCTCAATGGTCTCTTGCACCGTCTGGCCGACCTGCGCCGACGCAGGCTCGACTTTCCGGCTGACTCGCAAGCCGCGCTTGTTAAGCTGGGACCAAATGAAGGCGGCCAGCAATACAGCGGCCAGAACGTATGCGAGATAATAGAGTAGCCGCAGACCAACCGTCAGGGCAGCCGCATATATGGCGACGGTGAAAAGCGCCAGGCGAAGGGCGTTCGCGTTGCGAGCCATCCTACAACCGATCCTAGCGCCGGGGCGCGACCGGCATGGTGCCGGGCACCGGCGTGCTGCGTAATATCTCGGCGATTATCGAGCGGGTGTCGGCGTTTCGTATGCGGGCCGACGGGCTGACTATCAGCCTGTGTGCCAGCGTGGCCTCGGCAAGCGCCTTCACGTCGTCGGGGATAACGTAGTCCCTGCCGCTGATAGCCGCACGCGCTTGCGAGGCGATCTGGAGGCTGAGGGACCCGCGCGGACTGGCCCCCAGATAGATGTCGTCGTGTCTGCGAGTGGCTGCGACCAGGGAGATTATGTACTCCCTGATAAGCCGGTCAACGTGGACGGTCCTGATTGCCTGCTGTGCGTCAATAAGCTCCGAGGCGTTTACCACCTGCTCCAAATCATGCAAGGGGTGGGTCTGCTGCTGGCGGCTCATAACCTCGATTTCGTCAACGCGGTTGGGATAGCCGAGCGAAATACGCATGAGGAAGCGGTCTAGCTGGGCCTCTGGCAGAGGGAAGGTGCCTTCGTACTCAATGGGGTTCTGGGTTGCCAGCACGATGAAGGGCCGGGGCAGGGGATATGTCACGCCGTCAACGCTAATCTGGTGCTCCTCCATTGCCTCTAGCAGGGCGGACTGGGTTTTGGGGGTGGCGCGGTTGATCTCGTCGGCCAGCACGATCTGGGCCATAACCGGGCCTGGCCGGTACTCGAACTCCTCGCTCTTCTGGTTGTAGATGGACACGCCGGTCACGTCGCTGGGGAGGAGGTCGGGCGTGAACTGTATCCGCTTGAAGGTGCAACCGACCGAGCGGGCGATAGCTTTGGCGAGCATGGTCTTGCCCACGCCGGGCACGTCCTCGACCAGCACGTGGCCCTGGCACAGCAGCGCGATCAGTGTGTCTTGCACCTCCTGGTGCTTGCCGACTATCACCCGCTCGACGTTCTCGCTCAGGCGTGTCGCCAGGCCGCGCACGTCCACTACCTTGACCGGCTCGGCCCTGTCGTCCTGCCCAGCAGTCGCCTCATTCCCGTTATTGTTACGTATCATTTGTACCTCTATGGATTATATGAAGCCGTAAGCGCGTTACGGTCCTTTGCTAAATGTAATTATAACAAGTTTGGATAAATCCTATAAAAAGAGGACGGCGCAGGCCGTCCCCGTTATTTGATGGCGCTGCAAAAGCGACTAATGGAAAAGGTGGGTGCTTTGGGGCATCTTCAGCAGGCCCGTGCAAAGGGTCTCGCCCACCGATTCCGCGCCCGTCCTGTTCTCCGAGTTGCTTGTGGGAGTCCAATCGTCAAGCGCGAAGGGGGCAAGGTGATTCTCGTCGTTGGCGGAGCCGCGATTGGAGAGGGCGGGGCTTTCGACCGCCAGGCGGCCAAACGGCCCCGTGACCCTGTGCCGAAGCTGCTGCCAGACCTCGC
>JBBSGN010000053.1:0-9797 GCA_038254085.1 Chloroflexia bacterium
GGTACCAGATGGCCCGCGGCCAGAGGGTTTTCCATTTCGCAGAGCGTGTATATGGCAGCCATCATCTCAGCCAGGCGCTCTGGGTAGAGTTGTCGCCCTGCGTATGCTACCCAGGCGGTCAGGTTCGGCCACAGGCCACCCATCAGCCCGTGGCCGAAGTTGGGGTGGTACTCTGCCTCGTCGCGGGCGACGGTATGGATGCCGTAGGGTGTATAAAAGGGCGAGCTATAGAGCAGGTCGAGGATACGCTGGGCGCGCGCCGGATCTGCCACCCCCGGCCCCGGTCCACTCACATCCAGCACCGTAAAGACGAGGTCAGCAGTGCGAGTGTCGTTCACGCCATCCACATCCCGGTTGAGCAGATACAGGCCGTCGTCCGTCGTCTGTTGGCTGTTTATGGCGGCCCGTAATTCCCGGGCTGCCTCGGCCCACCGTACAGCATCCGCTTCTTCGCTGGCAGCACGAGCCAGGTCCGCAGCGGCGCATAACGCCGAGTAGCAGAGCGCATTGATTTCGGTCACAGCGCCCGCGAGCCTGTAGCCGGGGATGATGTTGCGCCAGGTGGCGTTACCCCAGATGTCCGCGCCCTCTACTGTACACCACACGAGGCCATCTCGCCGCTGGGCCAGGATCCACTCGCAAGCCTGGCGCACGGCAGGGTAGACGCTCTGCAAGAAGCTTGAACTGCCGCTCACCGAGTAATGATGCAGGGCCCCGATGACAAAGAGGGGCGTATCGTCGTTGATGTTCAGCGCGTAGTCTTCCCGCTGGCCCGTGTCCGCGTGGATATACTCGGTCAGCTTGCCCCCATCATGAATGCCATGCCGGAGGATCAGGCTGTACATAGCTTCGGTGAAGTCGGGTGTCAGCCAGTCGGCACCCAGGCCATACCAGGCGCAATCGCGCACGACCACTATGTCCTGAGGCGGGTCGTTAGTGAAGCCTGTGCCCTGGCGGTAGCGGTGCTGTACGCGCACGGTATTTGCCTTGGCCCATTGCAGCCCCCGGTTGATACGCGCGTCGGGCGTAAGGAGCAGCGCCCGGCCCAATACTTCCTCATAAGCCGCGACGGTGTCGGCCAGCGCATCTCTCCACGCTGGCACCAGGCCCAGGCGGTCGCGCAAGTGGTCCACGCCCTTCGTGCCTACCACCAGCACGAATGGAAGAGTAGCCTCTTCTCCCGCCCCCAGCCTGACCGTATAGAGGAGTTGGGCGCGTCCCGGTTCGCTGAAGGTGGCGACGAAGGAGCCGGATTGCGATGGCCCTCCTTCCGGTCCGAGCAGCGCCCGCACCTCGTTGGCGTTGCCGAGCACCGTGTCCCAGCGGTCTACCCGGAAGGGCACGGTCTGCGCCCAGAGGGTAGACCCCTCCATCCACTGCCGCACGCGCCTCTGGATGTGGTGTTGCTCAGGCTGCTTGGTTTGGCTCAGGCTCGCCGTGGCGGGCCAGCGTATATCGCATGTGATACTTAGTGTCACAGGCTCCGAAGCCTGGAGCTTCAGCACCGTGTAAAAGTTACTCTGTGAGCGCCTGCGGCGGACGACGGACGATGACCTCGCTTCGTTCCTCCGATCTTCATCCGTCGTCCGTCGTCCGTCGTCGTCGCTGCTATAGGTGTCGCTGCTATAGGGTACAAACACCGTCTTCTCGGCTCGCACCCCCTCGCCTGTAAGCGTGGTCGCCTGATGGCCTGGATAGAAGCTGGTCTCTGACGCGCTGAGAGGCTTGCCGTTCGCTTCCAGGACTACCGCCAGATCAAGTCTCCCGCAGAGCCACTCATTCGTGCCCGCATGCCAGAAGCCGTCCAGGTTCGAGAGCCGGTCGGTGCGGACAAAGCAGTCCATGTTGCCATAGCTGCCCCCACTCCATAGCCGCTCTACGGGGTAGCGGTAGCTCAAACTATTGTATTGCGGATTGGTGCAGCTTGCTGCCATTGCGGATTGCGGGGGTTCTTGGGCTTTACCCAATTCAGGCTTCGCATTCAGACCAGAATTGGGCGAAGCCCAAGAACCTGGTGCCGAATACCATTGCGGGTTGTCCGGATATATAGCGTGGGTTACATCACCGGGGGCATTGCTCATCTTCACTCCATCTATTGTCACCACAATCCGCAATCCACAACGGCCTTCGGCGCCAATCCGCAATCCGCAATCGTATTACCCTTTGACCGCCCCAACGGTTATCCCCTCGATCAGAGTGCGCTGCATGAGGAAGTATAGAGCTAGAAGCGGGAGCGCCATCATAGAGGACATAGCCATCATATAGTGGAAAAGAGGCGCTTCTTTGGAGAGGCTTTGCTCGAAGAACTTGAGCGCCATGATCATTGGGTATTTTTCGCCGGTGTTCAGGTAAATCAACGGCCCCAGGAAGTTATTCCAGTTGCCGATGAAGCTGAGTACCGCGATGGCAAGGAGCGCGGGCTTTACCAATGGCAGCATAACACGCCAGTAGACCTGGAAAGGATTCGCGCCATCAATGACAGCAGCCTCCTCGATCTCGCGCGGGATGCTCATGAAAAACTGGCGCAGCAGGAAGATATAGGACGGACCCCAGGCGAACCATGCACCCAGCACGAGTGGGTCGTAAGTATCTACGAGTTTCAGCTCGCGCCACATGATGAACTGGGGCACCAGCGTTACCACACCCGGCAACATCATGGTGCTCAGCATGACCAGGAAAAGGACGTTGCGTCCTGGAAAGCGGAAGCGCGCAAACCCATATGCCACCAGGCTGCAAGTGAATATCTCGGCGGACATGGCCAGCAACGTGGTGAAGACCGTGTTTGCCGTGAAGCGGGTAAAAGATACCGGCAGCGCGTTCCAGGCCTCAACGTAATTCCCCCAGGCGATAGGCTGCGGTATGATTCGCGGGGGGTAGATGAAGAGTTGGTCTCGGGCCGTGAGGGAGGTGGTGATCATCCAGCCAAACGGTACGAGTACGATAGCCGCGCCCAGGGCGAGCAGCAGGTAGGTGATAATGTCGGCCCATCTCTTTTGCCGCCGGATGTCGCCATATTTAGGCTGCGATAGCCTTTCATCCGCAATTCTTACACGTCCGGCTCGCGCATCAGCGGTTAGTGACATTTTAGCGACCTCCTCCCACGCTGCCCCCCGCGCCCCCGGCTTGCTGGGTTGCTCGCAATCCGCCTAAGAGACCGCGCTTGCGCGCCCCCCGAGGCTTCTCCTGTTGCATCTCGCTTTCATAGAAGATCCAGAGGGACGAGGAGCGGAAGACGAGCAGGGTAAGGGCCAGCGTCATGAGCATGAGAATCCAGGCCAGCGCCGAGGCGTAGCCCATCTTCTGCGCGCCGAAAGCTTGCTGCAATATATAGACATTCAGGAACTGCCCCGCCGAGCGTGGCGTCTGGATGAAGAGAGCCACTGTGAAAAGCTGTAACGACGCTATCATCGAGGTCACAAGCACGTAGAAGAGGGTAGGGGTGAGCATCGGCAAGGTCACGTAGCGGAACTGCCCCACGTTGCGAGCGCCGTCTATGGTGGCCGCCTCGTACAGGTCGCGCGGGATATTCTTCAGGCCTGCCAGCAGAATGACTGTGGTGGTGCCGAAGATGCCCCACATGCCCATGATGACGTAGGATGGTAGCACCAGGTCGGTATCGGTGAACCAACCTGGCTTTTGCAGCCCGAAGAGCCAGAGGAAGGGGCTGAGTATGGTGTTGATCAAGCCGTTGGAGGGGTTGAACATCCAGCGCCAGAGGAGGGCCATAGCCGCCGCGGGCAACACCGCCGGCAAGTAGTAGATGGTGCGCCAGATTCCTACACCTTTCACGTTGCGGGCGAGCAGCATAGCGGTGAAAAGCGATCCCGTTATCCCCAGGGGTATACCGATAGCGCCGTTGAGCAGGGTGAGCTGTATGCTGGGCCAGAAGTTGGGGTCCCCGGTAAGGGCATGGGTGTAGTTATCAAACCCTATGAGCGGCGGCAGCTTCTCGAGCGAGATGGGCCGCAAGATGTTGTAGTTTGTGAAGCTCAGGTAGAGGGCGGCGGCGAAGGGGAAGAGATTGAAGATGAGAAAACCCAGCACCCACGGCATGATAAGGGCGATGCCGGTGGCCGCCTCGCTCTTCACGCCCAGCCTTCTAAGGAGAAAGTAGGTCAGGAGCACAGCCAGGATAACCGCGCCGCCGACTAGCAGCCAATGGCTCAGAGTGAAAGTATAATCTCCTAACCAGGAACCAGTATCAACCACGTCGCACCTCCTGGGTTAGTAATGAGCAGTTCAAGGTTCAAGGTTCAAAGTGGGGTCTTGACTTCGAACTTTGAACCTTGAACCTTGAACTGCTCGTTTTACTTGGGCAAAACTTCCTCGAGCTTGGGACGGGCTGTCTTGGCGAGGTCAGCTGCGCTCCCTTTGCCGTGGTAGAGGAGGTCCTGGAACTGCTCCCAGAAGAGAGTATCCCATTCGCTTTGCTTGGGGACGTTGCGGAACCCGCGCATATCCTCGCCTGCCTTTATGATAATCGGCGCGGAATCTTTCTTGCCCGGCACGCTGGCCCCTATCACGTCCACTGTCGCCAGCGACTTGCGCGGGGCGAGTACCTTCCAGTGGTGTATGCCGTCTGTAAGAGCAATCAGCGCCTTGGTAGTTAGCTCAGGGTTCTTAGTCCTGGCTGACGCCACAGTGACGGCAGTGTAGGCGAAGGTGGTACGGCTCTTAGGGCCTTTGGGCACCAAAGCGATCTTTAAGTTTGCATTCTTCGGGTCTTTAGCGTGAGCGTAGTCGAGGTCGTCGGCGGCCCCGCCGAAGAACATAGCGACCTTGCCCGCCTTTGCCATCTCGCCGAAGCCCTGCTCCTTGATAACGGCTTCGGGCACGGCATATTCGGGGTTGAAGACGATGTCCTTGTAGAATTGCTCACCCTGCACCGCCTCGGGGCTATCTATCGGGCTGCTCTTCAGGTCGGCGCTGATGACTTCACCGCCCGCCTGCCAGATAAACATATGCACTGGCGGCCATCCATTGAATGACGTGCCATACTGGGTAACGTTACCGGAAGCGTCTTTCAGGGTGAGCTTCTTGGCAGCATCCTTGAACGTGTCCCAGGTCCAGCTCTCATCGGGCGGGTTGATGCCTGCCGTCTTGAACTCGTCCACATTGTAGTAGAGCATCACAGGCGCGGCGATCCAGGGCAGACCCCAGAGCCTTTTGTTGTAGCGGGCGACTTCGAGAGTGCCTGGGTAATAGTCGTCCAGCTTGGCGGCGGGCATATCGCTCATCTTGCCCACGATATCTGTCAGGTCGAGTACCGCGCCGTTGTCGGCGTAGTTAGCGATGTACTCCTGCGAAAGCCACATCAGATCGGGGGCGGTATTGCCCGCAATCATCGTTTGGATCTTCGTGTAGTAATCAGTCGGGTTGGCCTGGTGTACAATCTCGAAGTCGGTTGCTGAGGCGTTCACCTTATCAATGACCGCCTGTAACTCTTTCGCTTCGTCCGCGCCAGCCCAGGTCGTGAGTACAACCTTGGTCTTGTTGCCGCTGGGCACCGAGGTTGCCGCCATCGGCGTGTTCTCAGCAGGACCCGCTGCCGTGGTGTTGGTTGGTCCCGCTGGCGGTGTGGCAGTGGATGATGTTGCTGCCTCGCCACATGCCGTCAGCAGAAAAATGACGGCGATCAAAAGGCTTAAGGTCGAGAATGTTTTCGGTTTCAATGCTTTCCTCCTGTAGAGTTAGAGGGGCGGTCCTGAGCTTGCGAAGGAAGGAGCCGGAGTTGCCTCTTGCCCCAGTCCAAAGTCCGGTTCCGCCTCAGCGACCTGAGTTGCTGAGTTACGTGCTACGCACTCTTCCACTTCTTTCTTTCAATCACCTCCTCTGCTTCACTCCTATGGAGTTCAAGGTTCAAGGTTCAAGGAAGGTTCTACTTTGAACTTTGAACCTTGAACTAAGTACCTTTCTCGGCACAGCCACACGAAGCTCGAACCACCAGGCTGGTGCCGACTATACTCTTCACGGGCACTGTCGTGCCACGCTCCTCGCCGATCAGTTCCAACAAACGCCGGGCAGCCAGCTCGCCCATCGTTTCCTTGGCGATCCGCACGGTGGTCAGCGGTGGGTGAGCAGACTCGGCCATGCTAATGTCGTCGAACCCGACCACTGCCAGGTCTTCGGGCACGCGCAGTCCCACCTCACGAGCCGCCCGAATAACGCCCAATGCCATGGCATCATTGACCGCAAACACGGCATCAGGACGCTCCTCCATGTCGAGTAACTCACGCCCGGCATGAATCCCGGTCAGCACGGTCGTGGCGTCTTCATGGACGGCGAGACGTAAGTCCTCTAAGCCACGCTCGCGCAGCGCATCGTTGCATCCCTCCCGTCGCTCGCGGGTGCTCAGCCACGACACAGGCCCTCCGGCAAAGGCCACTCGCCTGTACCCGTGCCACAACAGGTGCTCCATTGCCGACCGCGCGCCCTGCAAGTTGTCGCAGAGCACGCAGTCGAGGGCTGTGCGCTCCAGGGCGTTATCTACGAGCACGAGGGGCAGGCCGCGCTGCATCAGCGACAGCACCAGCGCCGAGGGGATGTCGGGGCCGGCCAGGATCGCGCCATCCACGCGGCGTTCCCGCACCGCGCGCAGGTGGTCAGCCTGGATAGCGCCATCGCCCACAGTGGCCAGCACCACATGATAGCCCGCCAGAGCAAGCGCACGTTCCACGCCTCGCAGGATGACGAAGTAGAAAGGGTCGCTTGATACAGGGAACGCTTGCTGGTGAACCACCAATGCCACGGTCAGGGTGCGCGCCCCCATGAGGCTGCGCGCAACTAGATTGGGCGTGAAATTCAGTTCCGTGGCCACCTCCAGCACGCGCTGTCTAAGGTTACCAGCCACCCCCGGTTTGTCGTTGAGCGCCCGCGATACGCTGGCCTGGGAGATGCCCAGCCGCTCGGCAATATCCTTGATGCGGGGGTTGCCGGACATGACCTATTTCTCCTCCATTTTGAATTGGCCTCTGTCTATATCGTAAAATAGGGTGAGGCTGTGTCCGTCCTGCGGGGATTCCAAGAGCGAAGTCAGTTGGGCGGGCACCAGGAGGAAGCCATCCAGGGTGACGGTACGGGCGGGGTCAGTGCCTGCATATTCTAGGGTCAGGGTGTGCGGGCCAGTAGACATCTCCACAGGGGTAGAGGTAAGACGTTCGAGCCAGAGGTAGTCGCGGTCGGGCGACCCGCCCTGCGACTGCTTGCGAGGGCCGCTACCGTCCAGGTTCCAGCGCAAGGCGACGGTGTCAGGCCCACCAGGGCTAACTACCTGGCTGCTCACCCCTGGGGTTAGCGCGTCCACCAGGGTCAATTGCACCAGGTTGCCCGCCGTATCGGGGTCTTTGCCCGACAGGTCCTGAAAGCCGCTGCCGCAACAGCCACGCCCAAGCTCGATACCCATCTGCTTGCCTACCTCGATGCGCGACACGCCAAGTGACGCCCAGGGCAGCTTTGCCTCGTAAACATACTGCATGCGCCCCCCCTTCCAGGTCATCTGCGCGTCACGCACATAGGCGTTTGCTTTCCAGTTCCATACCTGCGGTCCGTCAGGGGTCTGAGCCAGAGTGAGCTTTGCCTCTACCGTGCTGCGGTCTCGGTTGGGGTCGATGTAGACCCATAGGGTGTCGCCCTTCCAGACCGAAGGCCCAATCTCGGTCTGACGATGTTCAGGGTCGAAGACGCGCGCCGCCACGTACAGGTTCTGCTCGTCCCACATCACGTAAGCGACGAAAGCATCTTTGTCCGCGCCGCCCCAGCCCGCCGACCCGCGCAGGATGTTCGATTGGGCTGTGGCCGAGAGTGGCTGGGTGGCTGACCAGTCGCCCAGGTCGCCGTCAATCGTGGGTGGGGAAGAGGCGTGTACCGCTTCGGCCACGAACTCTTTCTGAGCCGCTGCCTGGCGCAGATAGGCCACGTACAGGTAATAGCTCCCTGGGCTGCGCACCGCCACGTTGAAATCTTGCGTAAAAGCGTCGTTAGGGCCTATCTGTATATAATGCTCCCCGCTCCAGCGCGCCTCTCCGGTGCTCTGCGCTGCCTTGTAGGAGGCTACTATATCACCTTTGGTCTGCCGGGCGGTCTCTGCTTCTATTACTTGCCACCCACTGCTTCCTCCCGCTTGCGGCTTGTACAGGAGGTAACTCTGTGCCAGGGGGTCAGTCGCTATCCCCTGGAGCGCCATCAACGCTTCGATGGTCGACTCGGCCCCTGCGTTGCGGTTCACGCGGAACTCGCTGGGACCCATCAGGCCGTCATAGCCGCGCCCGGTCGTCGAGTCATACATAGCGAAAAGGGCGCTATTGTTACCGTAGAACCAGCCTACGGCCAGGCCCGCCATGCGGCCATATTTGGCGTCGCCTGTCGCTCTGTGCAGCGCGAGCAGACCCTGGGTGATGCTGTTCATGCCGTATGCGATCTGTGGATATGCGAAGGGGAGCACTCCCCATTCCGAGACCATATCCCCCGCCAGCAACCGGGTGTAGAATGTGTCGGCCTCGCGTCGAGCCGACTCAACCCATTCTGGGCGGCCCAACTGCTCGCCTGCGCGGGCCAGCGCCGACATCGAGGTGCTACCCCAGGCGTGCCACGCGGTAGGTGCGGCGGCGCTATCAGGGTGTAGCCCGAAGGGGTAGTTACGGGTATCACCGTGCTGATAGGCCGACAGGCCTTCACATAGCTTGCTCAACAGGTCGCGGGTAGGCGCGTCCAGCCCACCGGTAGCCGCGTCGTATTCAAGCAGCGCCAGCGCCGCTATACTGGAAACGTCCGCGCCTCCGCTAATCAGCCAGCCGGGCACGTTGACGCCGTGTGTGGGACTGTATTTGCCATAATTGACGGCCACTTCTCGCGTCCAGGCATCGCGGGTGCGTGTAAACGCCGCCCGCAATTTCTCGGCGTATGCCGGGTCGGTCTTTTGCAGTACGCGATAACCGGTGCCCAACGCCCATGCTCCACGTGCCGCCCACCAGCCCGACGATTTGTATGATGTGTTGCCCGTCTTGTTGATCGTGCCAGCGCGGTCGGTGATGAAGTTATAGAACTCTCCATCCTCAGCCTGCATGTACATGGCGAAGTTCAGCAGGCGGCGTGCTTTGTCCAGCGATACGGGGTCCTGGGTACGCTCGTAATCAGTGAGGTAAACAACCGCCGCCCGCGCCGCGTCGTCCAGGGCCGAGATACCTTCGCCGGAAGCGTCTACCCACTCGTACTTGGGAGCTTCGCTGTAGATATGCGTGATCGCCATAGGCTGGTCTGCGATCTCAACATCCTCGACCAGGAAGTTGAGGTGAGACAGGTTCACGTCACCCCGAAGCGAGCCTGCACCAGGACTGGCTGCCCGATAGGTCGAGGTGCTTACCGGGGTGCCGACGAAGGAGGCGGATGGAGAAGCACGGTTGGCGGTTGTTTCCGCTGTGGGGCTACCTGCGCCGGGGAGAGGAGGGGCTGTCGTGACAAACCAGTCGCAACCGGAGATGGCAAAGAGCGATACCAGCAGTATACCCCTGCACAAGAGACGAAGCTTCATTTCCCCGCTCCCCGCCTCCTTCCTTCGCAAGCTCAGGACCGGCACCCCCGCTACGCATGAGCGTAATGAATTGGCGCATGCCAAGAAGCTGCCTATCCAGTGCCGATATGGGCACTGACACGACTTACGCAAAAAGTGCGTAACCGTTTGCATGATGGCCCTCAGTATACCCCGGAAAGTGGCTGGAGTCAATAGCCAAAATCTCAAGGGAGTGGCTAAAAGCAGAGCGAAGCAGATAGAATAGAGGCATGAATGACATATCATGTCCCAA
>JBBSGN010000054.1:0-9591 GCA_038254085.1 Chloroflexia bacterium
AGTGCTGAGAGGGCTGAGTGCTATCTGGCAAGCTGTGGCTACCCTCACCTGGCTCATAGTCAGCCCTTTCCCCCATCACGCTTTTCCCAGATGTGGGTAATCACCAGGCCCGTCTCACTTGACGGCCAAAGACGAATAGTATATACTATGATATATACTCGTGGAGGCGTGAACAAGCATGGACGAAGCCAAGCTATTCCAAAACGGGAAAAGTCAGGCGGTGCGTCTGCCCAAGGCCTACCGCTTCAAAGGCGACAAGGTATACATCAAAAGGTTGGGCAATGCAGTTCTGCTTATCCCAGAAGATGCGCCGTGGCAATCGCTGATTGATAGCCTCGGTCTCTTCACAGATGATTTCATGGCCGAACGGGAGCAATCAGAGACGCAGCACCGGGAGTCGGCTTTTGAATGAGGTATCTGCTCGACACCAACATCTGCGTATATCTTATCCGAAAGCACCCTCCCGTCCTTCTTCAGAGGTTAAGCAAGCGTCCGATCTGGGATTTAGCCGTCTCATCCATCACTGTTGCCGAGCTACAGTTTGGCGTCCGGAAGAGCAGCCTGCCAGCCCGAAACCAGCGCGCTCTCGATGAGTTTCTCGTGCCGCTCGTAATACTTGACTTCGACTACGACGCCGCTATATCCTATGGACATATTCGCGCGTATCTAGAAGCCAGGGGCACACCAATAGGCCCGCTCGATACCCTGATCGCCGCCCACACGCTGAGCCAAGAGCTAACTTTAGTCACAAACAATACGCGGGAGTTTTCCCGCGTGCCTGGTCTGACCGTAGAGGATTGGACAACTGAGTAGAACAAAAACACTGAGGCGCAAACTCGGAATCGAGCTATGAGCCACTTAGTTGGTATCACTGAGAAAGAAGTTAACTTGCCTGGACAAGAACTCATTCCAACCGATTGTTATTCTGTAGAGGCTGGCCTTGCCGATCTGAGACAAAGACTCTCACATGTGCTGTGGATCGGCGGCTCTACATGCGCCGGAAAGTCATCTGTCGCTGATGTCATCGCAAGTAAATACGGCTTGGCCGTGTATCACTATGACCGGCGGGAACCGGACCACACTGCTCGTAGGAGTATGAGTCCTGGTAAGTTCCCAGCCCTTACTTCTTTCCTGTCTATGAGTATGGATGAACGCTGGGTGCTGCGTTCTCCAGACGCAATGGCCCAAAACGTGGTCGCATCTTGGACTGAGCGATTCCCCTTAGTCATAGAAGACCTCCTGGTCATGCCCGGAGACTCTCGCATACTGGCAGAAGGTCCTGGGCTGTTCCCTCAGCTTGTCTTCCCACTCCTCTCTAGCCTATATCAGGCAATCTGGCTGATAGCATCAAAAGAGGTTATACAAGCAGTGCGAATTAGGCGTCCATCAGTTATACGCCGCGAAACAAGTGATCCTGATAGGGCGGTCGAAAATATAATCAACCGAGATATGCATCTTGCCAAGTACAATAGGCAACAGGCTGCCGAACTAGGTCTGGCAGCCTATGAGGTTGACTGGAGTAAGCCTATTGACGAAGTGGCTACAATAGTTGAGAACCACTTCAGTCCATTGTTGTCGGATGCGGGCTAGTTTATAAAAGAATGAACCTCACCCAACTCATAGACCATATGCGCCGCTCGCCTATGTTCCAGGAGCGCATTACCGCCTGGCACGACGTGCTCGCGCGGGAGGCTAGCGTCGCGCCCTTCCCGGCGTGGCTCGACCCGCATTTGCGCGAGACTTGCCGCACGCTGGGGATAACCGAGCTATATTCCCACCAGCGCGAAGCCCTGGACGCGGTGCATCGGGGCGAGCATGTGGCGGTGGTCACGCCGACCGCTTCGGGCAAGACCCTCTGCTACAACCTACCCGTGCTGAACACCATCCTGGAAGACCCGGAGGCGCGGGCGCTCTACCTCTTCCCCACAAAGGCGCTGGCCCAGGACCAACTGGCGAACCTGTACGCCATCTCGACGGCCCTCCAGCGCGACATCAAGACCTACACCTACGATGGCGACACCCCGCCCACCGCCCGCAAGCTCATCAGGACAGCCGGGCACATCGTCATCTCCAACCCCGACATGCTGCATACGGGCGTGCTGCCCCACCACACCAAGTGGGTGCGCCTGTTCGAGAACCTGCGCTACATAATCATAGACGAGCTACACAACTACCGGGGCGTGTTCGGCTCGCACGTTGCGAACGTCATGCGGCGGCTCATGCGGATATGCGAGTTCTACGGCTCGCACCCTCAGTTCATCTGCTCGTCAGCCACCATCGCCAACCCGAAAGAGCTTGCCGAGCGCATCACGGGCGCGTCGCCCGTCACGCTGGTGGACAACAACGGCGCTCCGCAAGGCCCCAAGACCTTCGTCTTCTACAACCCGCCCGTCGTCAACAAAGAGCTTGGTCTGCGCCGCTCGGCCTTACTAGAAGCCACAGACATAGCCTCCCAACTGCTGGCGAACGACATCCAGACCATAGTGTTCGGGCGCACGCGCATGACGGTGGAGGTCCTGCTCACCTACCTGCAAGACGCCGCAGCCCGCCACTCCAAAATTCAGAATCCAAAATCCAAAATAAGGGGCTACAGAGGCGGCTACCTTCCCAACCAGAGGCGCGAGATCGAGCGCGGCCTGCGGGACGGCTCGGTACGCACGGTGGTCAGCACCAGCGCACTTGAATTGGGCATAGACATCGGGGCGCTAGAGGCGGCGGTGATGGTCGGTTATCCGGGCACAATCGCCTCTACCTGGCAGCAGGCCGGGCGTGCGGGGCGGCGCAGCACGCAGTCGCTGGCGGTGATGGTGGCCGGGTCGTCGCCCCTCGACCAGTTCCTAGTGAACAACCCCGAATATTTCTTTGGCCGCTCGCCCGAAAACGGCCTGATCAACCCCGACAACCTCTTTATCCTCCTGAATCACTTGCAGTGCGCGGCGTTCGAACTGCCGTTCCGCGACGACGAGGGGTACGGCACGCACAGCCCCGCCGAGACCGCCCAGATGCTTGAGTACCTGGAAGAGAGCATGGTGGTGCGGCACGCGGGCGGCATGTGGCACTGGTCGAGCGAGAACTTCCCCGCTGAGAAGGTGTCGTTGCGTACCGCAGCCTCCGAAAACTTCGTTATAGTTGACAGCACCGAACCGACCCCGCGTATAATAGGCGAGATGGACCGCTTCTCGGTCCTCACGCTGCTGCACGAGGAGGCTATATATCTACACGAGGGCCAGCAGTACCACGTGGACACGCTCGACTGGGACGAGCAGAAGGCGTATGTGCGGGCGGTGGACGCCGATTATTACACCGATGCGAACCTTGCGGTCACTTTAAAGGTGTTAGATATAAGCAGCGGCGAGCCGAGCGACGCACCACGCAGCTACGGCGACGTGATGGTGGTGGCCCTGGCGACTATCTACAAGAAGATTAAGCTGGGCACGCACGAGAACGTCGGTTGGGGCAAGATACACCTGCCGGAACAGGAATTGCATACTACCGCGTACTGGCTGTGCGTGCCGCCGATAGTATCCGATAGCATGAAAGGCAAGGACGCATTACAGGCCGGGTTGGTGGGGCTGGGCAACGTGCTTGGGCAGGTCGCGCCCCTATATCTGATGTGCGACCCGCGAGACCTGGGCGTGGTGCCGCAGGTCAAGAACCCCTTTACAGGGCAGAGTACAATATTCTTATACGACTCTTACCCTGGGGGCATCGGCTTCAGCCAAAAGCTGTACGACATGCACGCCACCCTGCTCGAAGCGGCAGCCGAACTGGTCAAAGCCTGCCCCTGCGAAAGCGGCTGCCCGTCCTGCGTGGGGCCGGCCATGGAAGTGGGGCTAGAGGGCAAACAACACACGCTCGACCTGGTGAACGGACTGCTGGTCGTAGAAGGCGCGAAAGCCTGACGCACTCATAGGAGGAAAATAACGCCATGATGATGAGCTCAAGAAAGAAAGAAGGTCCGATACGCGGCTGCGTAATCCCTATTCTCGCGGTGATAGGCTTGATTGCCATGTGCTTTCTGATTTGCTTCGTGGTCTTCACCCTGAACCGGGCCAGCCTGCCCAGCCAAACGTCCATGTTCTTGCCGTTTTTGGGATAGACTCGTAAAGCGTAAAACGTAGGCAAAAGCCCTTACGTTTTAGGCTTTACGCGAGGAGAAACCATGCCTAGCCACGCTGACACTATTCGCGTGCTGATGACTCAGCTTGTGCCTGAGAAGGCTGTGGTGCGCTTGGAAGAGGCGGTGAGGGGCGAGGGGGTGTTGGACATCAACCCGGAGCAGGATCGCATCTGGACCAAAGCCGAGCTTATAGACAAGCTCAAGGCCGGGGACTACAACGTGCTCTACTGTATGCTTACCAACCCCATTGACGCCGAGGTGATGGACGCCGCGCCCGACCTGAAGATTATCGCCAACGTAGCGGTTGGCTATAACAACGTGGACGTGGCCGAGGCTACCCGGCGCGGGATTGCCGTCACCAATACGCCCGGCGTGCTGACCGACACCACCGCTGACTTCGCGTTTGCGCTCCTCATGGCTGTGGCGCGGCGCATCGTGGAGGCCGACCGCTTTCTGCGCGCGGGCAAGTTTCACGGCTGGGGTCCAATGATGATGATGGGGCAGGACGTGCACGGCAAGACGCTGGGCATTATCGGCTTCGGCAGGATCGGGCGGGCCGTCGCCAGGCGGGCCAGCGGCTTCGATATGCCCGTGCTGTACTACGACCGCGCCCCCGCCGACCCCGACACCGAAAAGGCCCTGAATGCCCGCTCGGTGCCGATGGAAGAACTGCTTGAATGGTCGGACTACGTGACCATCCACACCGACTACAACCCCGAAACGCACCACCTGATTGGCAAGCCCGAACTGGAGCGCATGAAGCCGACCGCCTACCTTGTCAATACTTCGCGTGGGGCGTGCGTGGACGAAGCCGCGCTGGTGAACGCCCTCAAGAACAACATCATCGCGGGAGCCGCCCTCGATGTCTTCGAGCGCGAGCCGCAGATCAACCCCGGCCTGCTGGAACTAGACAACGTGGTGATCGTGCCGCACATCGCCTCGGCCTCCCTCGAAACGAGGACGGAGATGGCGCTGATGGCGGCTAATAATATTATTGTGGCGATG
This sequence comes from Chloroflexia bacterium, assembly GCA_038254085.1. GTDB lineage: Bacteria > Chloroflexota > Chloroflexia > QHBQ01 > JADMIH01 > JADMIH01. The sequence goes on from JBBSGN010000054.1 coordinate 5,126, forward strand.
AGAGGGGAGAGGCCGCCCAATATCGTGAACCCGGAGGTTTACGGGCAACAGCAACAGACGGATAACAGGTAATCTGTAGTGCCGGTTCGCGTTGATCAGGCAAAGAGTAAACCCCCCCCCTATATGACGCTTGTTGATGCAATCATTTTGTTTGTTGCCGGTGTATCTGGGGGTGGGCTAAACGCTGTCGCGGGTGGGGGTAGTTTCATATTGTTCCCCACACTGATATTCACGGGCGTATCTCCGATCAACGCCAACGCCACTAACGCAGTCGCGCTGTGGCCGGGGGTCGCTGCCAGCGCGGGGGCTTATCGCCGAGAACTAGGCAACCAGCAACGGACGATGCTCCTAATGTTGAGCGGCATAAGTCTGCTCGGTGGCGTATTTGGCGCGCTCCTGCTGCTTCGCACAACGCAGGCTACCTTCTCGCAGTTGGTCCCCTATCTCCTGCTGTTCGCAACGTTACTCTTCACCTTCAGTGGCTCCGCTACCGGGTGGCTACGGTCGCACCTTAGAACGGAGTCGCTACCTGGTTGGCTCATGCTGGGTGGCGCGGCGTTGCTGCAACTTGTAACTGCTATTTATGGAGGCTTTTTCGGAGGCGGCATAGGCATCATCATGCTGGCGATTCTCGGAATATTCGGTATGCGCGACATTCACTCCATGAACGCTCTCAAGACTCTGCTGGCCGGTGTTATCAACGGCATAGCTGTGATTATATTCGTCCTTGCGGGGATTGTGGCGTGGCCCCAGGCGACGGTGGCGATGGTGGGGGCAATCGCCGGTGGCTACGGCGGGGCCTACTACGCCCGCCAACTTAACCCACTAGCGGTCCGCCGGTTCGTGATTGTGGTCGGTTTCGCAATGACCTTGTATTTCTTTCTGCGTGGGGCATGATGTCTTTGGTGGCTGCCGTCCGCGAAGACACTCGCACCGTTTTACAAACATTTTACATCCCCCTTACCCCCGCCTAACCCAACGACGCTCATCCCCGGATATAATCCCTTCTGAACCGCTAAGTACGCGGCAGCCCTGCACGGGGCATTAGCGAAGGGAGACACAGGTTATGGCCCAGACCGACCGGCATTGGGTGGCCCACCTGCTCAGGCGGGCAGGCTTTGGGGGCATGCCCGCCGACATTGACGCTTACACGGCCCTCGGCTTCGAGGGCGCTGTTGACAGGCTGATCAATTTCGACGAAATGGACGACAGCGCCACCGAGGACGCAATCAAGACGATGCGTCTCAGCGCACCCGACCCCCAGAACGACAAGCACCCGGAGTACGGCAACCCCGGCCTGGAAGTGGCCGTGTGGCTGGCCCGGATGCTCCTCACCAGGCGACCCCTACAGGAGAAGATGACCCTCTTCTGGCACGGGCACTTCACCTCGTCCATCCAGGAGGTGAAGAGCGCCAACCTGATGAACAGGCAGAACACCCTCTACCGCCTGTACGCGCTCCCCACCAACTTCAAAGAGTTTACAAAAGCGGTGGCCCGCGACCCGGCCATGCTCATTTACCTGAACAACAACACCAACCGCAAGGGCGCGCCCAACGAGAACTGGGCGCGCGAACTGATGGAGCTATTCACGCTCGGCATCGGCAACTACACCGAGGCCGACGTAAAAGAATCGGCGCGGGCCTTCACCGGCTGGACCACCACCCGCGACGGGCATTTCGTCTACAGGCAAAACCAGCACGACACCGGCCAAAAGACTTTTCTCGGCGTGACCGGCAACCTGAGCGGTGACGACGTAATAAACACTATTTTCAAGCAGCCCGTCCACCCTGCCTTCATCACCCGCAAGCTCTTCCGCTTCTTCGTGTACGACACCCCCAGCGACGCCACTATAAATCGTCTGGCCGATGTCTACGTCAAGAGCGGTTTCGGCATAAAGGAGCTGATGCGGCAGATATTGCTGTCCCCTGAGTTCCGCTCGGACCAGGCGTACCGCGCGCTCATCAAAAGCCCTGTAGAGTTTACGATAGGCGCGCTCAGGAGCCTGTCGGCCAACTTCAGCGACGTGAAAGCCTGGAAGGGGGTCGGCACGGCGATGGCCGCAATGGGCCAGCAGGTATACGCTCCCCCCAACGTGGGAGGTTGGCCCGGTGGCAGGTCATGGATAAACACCAGCGCCCTCTTCGATAGAGACAACCTCGCAGGGCAACTGGTCAGCCTCAACAGCGACGCCACCATTGACCCCACCGAGATAGCAACCCAGGCGGGCGTTACCACTCCCGAGGCAGCCGCAGACTACTTCCTGGAGAGCCTCGTCCAAACCGACGTGCCCCCCGACTACCGCTCCACGCTCCTCACCTATATGGGCCACCCAGCAGGCCAACGCCAACTGGACGGCAAACTCAGGGGCCTGGTTCGACTAATTATGTCAACGCCCGCATACCAAATGAATTAATCGAGTTTTGAATTTTGAGTTTTGAGTTTTGAATTAGAAGCAAATAAGTCAAAACTCAAAACTCCCGAAGGGATGGTTAGAGATGGCACTTACACGACGCAATTTTATGAAAGATGGGATCATGGTGGCCGCGCTGGGGTTGGTGGCGCCATCGTTCCTGGTGAAGAGCGCGTACTCTCTAAAGAGCGCACCGTTGGCTTCGCTGGCGTCGGTTGATCCGCCGGGAAGCGGTGGGGGTAACGACGCGCTCAAGAAGAACACTCTTGTGGTGATACAGCTATCGGGCGGGAACGACGGGCTGGGCACGGTCATCCCCTACTCGGACTCCAACTATTTTGCGGCTCGGCCCATCCTCGCGCCCAAGCCGGACGAGATTCTGAAGCTGACCGACAGTATCAGCCTGCACCCCTCGCTGAAGGGGTTCCAGGGTCTGTACAAGAACGGGCACATGGCGGTGCTGCAAGGCGTGGGCTATCCAAACCCCAACAGGTCGCATTTCCGCTCGATGCAAATATGGCAGACTGCGCGGCCCGATGTGAACGAGCCGACCGGCTGGCTGGGCCGCTATTTGGAGGCCGACGATGACGACGAGGAGAACACCCTACGCGCCATCAACATCGGCACGCTCCTGCCCCGCACCCTCTGGACCGAGACCACGCTGGTCCCTTCCATCACCAACCTGGAGAGCTACCAGTTCCGCACCGACGGGCGTTTCGGCAACGACGCCTCGGCCCAACTGGACGCGGTGCACCACTTGTGCGACCACGCGGCGCACGGCGGGCTAGAGGAGTACGTCAGCCAGGCGGCCATAGACGCTTTCAAAAGCTCCGACCTGCTCAAATCGGCGGTGGGCAAGTACCAGTCGAGCGTGACCTACGGCAACAACCCCTTCGCCGAGGGGATGAAGCTGATCGCGCAGGTGATAGCCGCCGACCTGGGCACGCGCATCTTCTACATCGGCCTGGGCGGCTTCGACACCCACTCGGCGCAGGCCAGGCGGCACGGCGAACTGCTGATTATGCTAGACGAGGGCATCACCTCGTTCTATAACGACCTGGAGAAGATGGGCAAGGCCGACCAGACGGCGGTGATGACCTTCTCCGAGTTCGGGCGGCGCGTGCATGAGAACGGCAGCGCGGGCACCGACCACGGCACCTCGCTCCCCATGTTCCTGATTGGCGGCAACATCAAGGGCGGCATCTACGGCAATAACCCTAGCCTCACCGACCTGGATAACGGCGACCTTCGTATGCAGACCGACTTCCGCTCGGTATACTCCTCAGTCGTCCGCAACTGGCTAGGCGCCGACCCCAGCAAAGTGATCGAGGGCAACTTCAACACCATACCGTTTACGCTGGCAAGGACGGGGTAAATGTATTGCGTAATTTGTATTGCGTAAGGGTTATGTTATACGCAATACGAATTACGCAAGATTTGCCGTGTATGATGGTGTTGAGAACCAAGCTGATAGCTATCAGCTTTGAAGGGAGACAAGAATGTTTGAGGGATTGTTACAGCCGACACACCTGGTGTTGATACTGGCGATTGTGCTGATCATCTTCGGGCCTGGGAAGCTGCCTGGGCTGGGCAAGGCGATAGGCCAGTCTATACGCGAACTGCGCGAAAGCACATCGGGCACGGACCAGCCCGCCGCTGTGCCGGTTAGCCAACCGGAGCAGAAAGCCGGAGAGTAAACGCAAACAGGAGTAAATAAAACAACACGTTCACCTCGGGTGAATCGTGCTGTTCTGTTTGCTCGGACCTGTTCTTGTTAGGAGCCACGCACAAGGGCTTCAATTATGCCCAGGCGCACCTTCTCTAAAGACGCGCCCTGCCGCTCTAAGATGCCAACCGCGATACCCTCCCCCTCTCTCACCAAGCCAAGCAGAAGGTGCTCGGTGCCTATGTAGTTGTGGTTGAGGCGGCGGGCTTCGTCCACTGCCAGTTCTATCACTCGCTTGGCTCTGGGCGTTAGACCTATCTCTCCCATTACCATGCGGTCCCCTCTCCCTATTATAAACTCTACAGCCGAGCGTACTTTGGTTAGCTCTAT
>JBBSGN010000055.1:0-9562 GCA_038254085.1 Chloroflexia bacterium
GCCTGAGGGCCTCTGAGCTTACGGCGTGCTAGATCAAGGACGATCCCAATCGTAGCCAGAAGGATGAGCGCATAGTATAGGACATATAGCAATAGCGCCGTCCGCAGCACGCCCCAACCAAACCAGCCGAAGTGCGTATCAATGGACCACAGTAGCAATACAGCCTGAAGGGCGAAATCGCTTCGGTCGAATACTATAGGACTCGCTTGGAAGGTTTGCTGTACCATTTGATTGACCGCCCTACTCGCAAGGGGGTCGCCATATACAACTAGGTTCCGGGCTATCCACCACCCGCCGATCACCAAGCACAGCAGCACCAGGATAGCGAGCATAGGAATGCGCTGCCTCAGAAAACGCAATAGAGTGTATCTCCATCTATGCCACCGTGAACCGGTATAGGGATAGGCCGACAGCCCAGGCAACAATAGCACCAACAGGCAAACCGGAATGTATATGAGCAAGTTTGTTTTCGTTAACACCGCCGCTCCCAATAGCACCCCTAACATAGCAACATGTCTCCAGGTCGGACCTAGGGTGACGATGCATACTAAGTTGTAGCCTATCGCCGCTCCTACCAGAGTAGCGAGATTGTCATTGTTTACTGCGGCTGAGAGGTAAGTAAACTGAGGAAGCAATCCTGTTATTGCCGCCGCGCCTACAGCGAGTGGCATCTCCTCGTTACTTGGAAACACCTGCCGAGCAGCTCTATAGACGAGAATTATTGTGCCAATACCCATGATTATTCCCGTAGCCCGCATAATGTAGGTCCAGGGGAGCAGATCTATGGACAAGGGTGGGTGTAAATAACGCAAGACGCTGCCATGCCAAATCTTTGGGTCGCCCGTGAGATCAGGAGCAATTGACTTGCCTGCGCGGCCCATCGCCAACATCAGGCCCGTCTCTAAGAGATAGTATGCTGGCGGTTGTCTGGCCTCCATTGTGTAAGGAGGCTCCGAGGTACCGGTGCTGATAGGCGCAAACGACCCGAAGCGCACTAGATGCTCCACGTAACGTATATGATCCATCTCGTCGGGGGCTTCTCCTATAGGCGTGGCCATAAGGTATAGTGCGCACAGGCAGACATAAGCGCAAATAATTCCCGCCAGCCAATTACGCCCCGTTCCCGTTACGCCAACCGCAGGTATGCTGGCAGGGGAAGCCCCCGGTAGCGGTTGTGACCCGGGCGAAGTTGAGTAGACTTCTTTGTTGGCATCTGTAGGTGGGGATGCCGCTATCCCTAAAATAAATATCATAGTGTGTTCCTTAGAGCGCCGGTTATTTGCGCTTCGCTACGGCTTTCCGAGTTGTAACCTTCTCGCTGTAGAGCCTCGGCAAGCCATACATGCACGTCGGGATTGCCCGGCTGCCAAAACTTGGATATAAAGGCCTCACGCCAGGCTTTCGCGTGGTCACCGAGCCTGTCGAAGCCCTTGGCTGTACGCAAATAGTCATCCCCAACCGGGAAATAGATGCCTGCCGCACGGTAAGCATTTACAGCACGAGTCGTGTCGCCGCGAGCCTGGTATACGCAGCCTCGCAACGTGCTGGCGGGTTGAAAATTGGGGCTTATGGCTTCCAACTTGCTCACCATGTGGTCCATGCTGTCAACAATACTCAGCCCGCTGTGCTGCTCGCGCAGAACGTCCACTAGCTCGAATCGTGTTACCTGCGACCACCCTTGATCGGGAGCCGATAGGTGCGCTAATGTTTCCAGGTTCTCCATGCTGACTACCCAATAAACGTCACCCTGCACGGCACGCGAGAAGAGCCGGGGGTCACGAGCATCGTAAGCAGGAACCGGCGGCGAACCTTTCCAATAGTAATTGCTGATCGTATCCCCAAGGCCAGGGTCGTCAACGAACACGATTATATCTCGCTCTTTTACCTGCTGCGACAAATACCTGGAAGCGCCCCGGAAATCGGGGCGGTACGATAGAGGCAGATGGCCTTCGGGGCTGAAATAATTGTAGGCGCCAATTACGAAGGCAGCTATGGTGATTGCTGTGGGAGCAATGGATGCGGTTCTGACCGCTCTATTAGCAAGCGTGGCGTTGCTTGCATGGCCTTTACGGGATATAGCTTGCACTAACCCATTACTGATGAGCAGGAAATAGAAAGGCATAGCAAACAGAGCATATCGCTGGAAAACCACGTTGGTGGTGCCTAATACCATCAGTATGAGCGGCGGGACCAACACAAACAGCCCGCATAAATAGGCTGAGATCGCGCGTCCCGTTCGAAGCGCCTTATATGCGCCGAACGTAGCTATCAAAAGCAGAATTAGTTGCAATGGGCGCTCTAGCTGCTCGCTAATCCCGAAGCGGGTGAACCACGTAGTCAACTCGACAACCGAGTGCAACGCGCCGGAAAATGAAAGCTGGCTCAAATCGGGCGATGGCCGGGGCGCATGGAGCATATCTAACAGCATGATTCCAGAGGCGAGACCTACAGCAAGGATAGACATAGTCGTATAGAGGATGGGCCTTCGGTCTTTGCTGCCGGTTTTTTGGCGTCGCAGACACCATAACAGCCACAGCAAATAGGGCGCAAGGGCTGACATTGCTACTGTGAGTGCTATGTAGGCGTTTGCTAGATTGGCAATCGTAGACAAGGCGAAGGCGCCCCACCATTTGCCCGACCCGGTTCGTTCGGCGAGCAGGAGCGAATAGGCAGATAATGCCGTAAGGAACACCATCATTGCATAGAGTCGTAGCTCCTGGGAGTGATTAAGGTACGCCGCCGACAATGCCAACATGAGCGCGGCTAGTACTCCTTGAGTGCGCCCAAACATCTCTTTCCCCAGGCCATAAACAACGAGAGGTGTAAGAGCGCCAGCGACCACCGAGGGTAGAAGAGCGCCAGCGACCACCGAGGGTAGGCGCACCAATACGGTAGTTGTTGTGGGATCAATTGGTTGTACGGTCAACCAAAGGATTAAATAGTAGAGTGGTGTCTGGTTGCCTACCCACCCGAAGCGCTCGGTGAAGATAGCCGGTATGCCAAGCGCTGCTCCGTCCAGGGAATTAATTTCATCGCCCCAGAATCCACGACAGTCCAGGCAGTAGAGGCGCAGCCCAAACCCCAGCAGGCCGATGCAGGCGACCATGCACCAGGTATAGAAAAAGTACCTGTTGGCTGCTATTGCTCTTGAGACGGCACTGAGCGATAAGTAACATCCCGTAGATTGGTAAGGCCCAACTTGGGACTGGCGGAGTCGCATCCCTTTCACTTCCCCTTCCGATAAATAACTGACACGCTATCTTTTGATGCGACCGCCCACCCAGGCTCGTGGGCGAGGACATTGTCGAGGGGGCTGCCTGGGGATATTATAACAAGGTTCACGCCGTAGCGGGCGAGGACCTGTCGCCAGGGTGAAGCCACGTTTTGCACGGTTATGAAGTCATCGAAGACGCCCTCTCGGTACATGTCGGCTCGACCGTCAATGAAGACGAGATGTTGCGGGTATAGCCTGTAGATCAGGTAGCCGCCCCAGGCGAAATTGTTGTAGAGGCGCACGTCGGGGCCGAGCCTGCTGATATAGTCCGCGCCCTGTGCCGGGTAGGTGACAGAGGTGTCGGTGCGTGGTTCCGAGCCGGTCTGGGCCTGGGGCAGGCGCGCCAGCAGAAAGGCTATGGCAATAATCCCAACCACACCCAGCGCCGTATTGAGCCTGCTCTCTATGCGGGACGGAGCGTTGTCCGTGCTGCGGGATAGAGCAGGCCAGGTGTGGGCCAGGCCGTTGGCGAGCACCGGCAGGGCCATCACACCGTAGATGGGCACCAGGCGGACAGCTTGCAGCGCCAGCAGCGTGAAGAGGGTCAGGATCAGGCCGTCCGTGAAGTCTACACGCCGGGTGAAAGCGATACGCCAGGTGGCCCGCTCTGTGCTACCGACTGGGCGGGCGACGCCGACCAGGGCCAACAAGACCAGGCTGAGGCCGAACAGAAGGTTGGTCGGCTGGTGGAAGTCGGGCGATTGCCATTCCTGGGTATAGCGCAACAGGGGGTTCGAGGTGCCGTTGAGGGCGTAAGTGAGCGGGTAGGCCCACAGTTCGATGAAGTAGGGGTTGAGCAGGGTGGCGAGCAGGCAGGCGGCCAGACTGAGAAAGAGAGGGCGCAAAGGGGCGGGCCGCGCCGGGCGATACAGAAAGTTGTTCGCCAATTCGCCCACAATGACGACGCCTATGAGGGCAATGCCCATGAAGTAGCTGGCGTGCATGTTAGTCCACAGGACCATGAGCGGAGGGAGCAGCCATAGGAGACGCACCCGCGAGGGATCGTCCTTATATCTGAGCAAGATTAGATAGAAACCCCCCAGGAAGATGGCGATGAGGACCTGGGGTCGCACACCCCAACTGGGCGCGGCAAAAGCCACATAGAGCATCAACAATAGGAGCGCCACCAGCCGCCCCGCACCCCTTTGGCGCAGGAGAAGATAGACCACGAGCGTGCCCATCGCCTGTAGGAAGCCGAAGAGGAGCGAAAGCACACCGTATCCGAAGACGCTCTTGACCGCCTGCATGACGATTTCGGTCAGCCACTCCTGTACCAGCCAGGGGCGACCTAAAGCGGTGAACGAGTATACATCGCGGGTGGGGATGCCCTGATCGAGAATTAGTTGGCCGGTGCGGAGGTGCCACCACACATCGGGGTCGGTGGGCGCAATCAAAATGACCAACCCCGCGAAAGCAATTAGTAACCCAGCCAACAACGTGTAACGGTGCAGTCCTATGCGGTTGGAGGCAAAAGGAAGTGGTCTACTCATAATGAGCGGCACGGACAAGCCAGTCTGCCCCACGCCTGGCTTTAGTTTATCATGCCGCCGCCCGCTTCAGGAATAGCCCCATACGCTCGGTGGGTGTGGACAAACGTACTACCCATGTAAAACGTAAGGAGTAAGAAAAGCCCTTACGTTTTACGAGTCCGTTTCACTTGCCCGGCTCGATGTTGGAGAAGTAGTCACGGACCAGGTCTTTGTAGCCCTGAGGGATGTAGTCGCTTTTGAGGGCGTTGCCTGCTTGTTGCTGGTACTGGCCGTAGACCTGTTCGTAGGGGACGAGGGCGGGGCCGGCGTTGTTGACGTTGGTGTTGGTGGTCATGCTGCTCTGCTCACCATTGGGGTTGTTCTGCCCTTGCACGCTGACGGGGGTGAGCGATGTGCTCACGTTGCTTGGGGGCGCGTATACCGGCTCCTCATGCCCCTTGCCCCAACTGCTGCCTCCCTGCCCTCCACCTTGACCTCCACTTTGGCTGTTCTGCGAGCCGCTTCCCTGGTTCTGGCCTTGTCCCTGTCCGGCAGCCTGGGCTTGTTGCGCTCCACTGCCGGAGCCTTGCCCCTGGCCCTGGCTCGCCACCAGGGTGCCCTGCACGGGCGAACCGAGGGCAACAGGGGTGCCCGCTATAGGACTGCCCAGCGAGGCGACAGGCGTGCCGGATACCGGGCTACCCAATGAGGCAATGGGTGTGCCAGATAAAGGTGTGCCGTTCGCCACGCCGGTTCCTTGTGCGGCGGAAGTGCCGTTGGCTACGCCTGTGCCTTGACTGGCGGGTGTGCCGTTGGCCGTCCCTGTGCCCTGTGCGACAGGTGTGCTGCCCTGTGCGCTGGCGGCTACGGCGGTTGGCTGCCCGGCCTGGGCGATGTTGGCCTTGCTCTGCTGTATCTGGGCGAGCGCCTGCTGGACCTGTTGTTGGGTCGCAACGTTTTGCGAGTTGTCTTCTACGCGCTGGCCCAGGTTCTTCATCGCCTGCTCGGCGGCTTTGGGGTCATTGCTCTCCAGGGCGTTGGCGGCGTCGTTGAGGCTTTGGGCCAGTTGGGGGTCGAGCGCGGCCACGTTGCCTTGCGCCTGCTTAAGCGTCTGGGCTAACTCCTTGCGCTGCTGTGGCGACATTGTGGCAGCCTGTTCGCTGGCCTTCTTGAGGGTGTCCGCGGCCTTCTGTGGGTCGCCCGACTTTAGAGCTTCCCCCGCATCTTTGGCCGCCTCCCCCGCTTCGCTCATGCCCGACGCGGCCAGTTGCTTCGCCAGTTCGTCAAGCGCCTGCTTCTGGGCCGATGCCTGCGGGTCGAGCGCCTTCTCCAGCTTGCTTTGCGTCTCCGACAGGCGAGCTATCGCCTCTTCCCGCGACAGATTGCCCCTGTCGAGGTCTTTGGATAGCTGGGCAAGCTCCTGAAGTAGCGATTTGAGGGTGGGGTCGTCGGCGGCGTGTGGTTGGGATTGCACCGCTTGCTTCAGTATCTCTATGTTCTTCCGCTCGGCGGTCACCTGCGCCTGGGTTGCCTGGTTGCTATTGGCGGGGAAGGGCACGAAAATAACCGCCATGAACAGCGCAAGCATGAGAGCTACCGGCAGGAGCCTGCGGCCCGGTAACGTTACCCGAAGGCTCTTTACGGAGAGGCCGGAGGCAGCCGACAGCGCGTCGTCCAGTTGGGCTTCGCGCAAATCTGTCTGCTCAGGGGTAGGGTTCGTGGGCGGCGAGGAAGCGTCCTCCAGCGCGGTGGAGAGGCGCTCGTCCATGGACAGGAGATGGTCCGCCTGGCGGGCGGTAAGCATGAGGTCGCGGGAACGCAACAGCGCGTACAGGAGCGCGGTGAGGAGAGCCGCCAGCACGAGGCCCGCGCCTGTTGCCAGCAGGACATCCAATGGCATAAGATGCGCGAAGCGGTCTATGCCCGCCAGCAGCGCGCCCGCCGCCAACCCCAGCCCGGCGGCCCAGGGCGCCAGCGATGCCGCCTCCTGCATACGCAAACGGGCCTGCGCATGCTGAAGCAGGCCGTGAAGCCTGCTCAGGCGTGGGTCGGCGTCCAGCAGTTTGGGGTCTATCATGGAGGATGCTTGCATAGTAATCGGTCAATCGCTCGGCGGGTTATAGGGCCTAGGGGCTGGTGGCGGCATTGGCGGCGTTTCTAATGTCAGTTGCGTAGGTTGCGCGGTAGGCTGCTCAACGGATATGACAAGCTCCTGCTGAGGCCCCCTCTGCGGCTGTAAGGTCACGGTTTGCGAGTGGTAGTGTACGGGGCGTACCCGTCTGATGCTGATGAAGATCAAGAGCGCGCTTATCAGCAGGGCCTCGATGCAGAAGATGAGCCAGGGCGAGACAACCAGCAGCGATTTGCCGTTCACTATGGTGTGGCTGGTATAGATGAAGAGCGAGTCGCCGTTGGAATAGAGACCCGCGCTCCAGCCCATAGCGACGAGCGGGTTCAGGGACAGCACTATCTGCATTATGTACGAGTATAGCTCGGTGCTGGATATATTCTGCCCGCTCTGGCTGTAGCTGTAAGCGCCCATGATGCTGGTGATCGTGAAAAAGAGGAAGGGCACCAGCAGCATCTCGAAGATTATCGTGCCATAGGTGAGGACGTTGCTTGCTAACGTGCTTCGCAGGATGGACGACCAGAATATGCCCACCGAGGCGAACAGGAGCGCCGCCACCAGCATGGTCACCTGCGACAAGACTATCTCTTCGGGGGCCACACCGCCGAATATGAAGGCCATGCTCTCCAAAGGGGCCACCGCCAGTATCAGCAGCACCACGTAGGCCAGTGCCGACCCCAGCTTGCCGAATATGACCGAGCGGGCGGGCAGGAGGGTGGTCATCAAGAGGTCGTAGGTCTTTTGCTCGCGCTCGGACGTGATGGAGCCTGCGGTAAAGGCGGGGGTGAGGAGCGCCACCATGATCGTCTGGAAGATAACAAGCCCATAGAAGAGGAACTTACCGGTCTGGGCGGCCTGCTGCGCGTTGGTATAGCCCCTGTTGAAGCCACTGATCGAGTAGTATAGCAACCAGGTGACTATGCTGAGTATCGCCAGGTAGACGGCCAGTATGACGGCGGCGCGCCACCCGCGCATCCGCCCTCTAAGCTCTTTGACTATTACGGGGTTTGCTTGCATGTTATCCGTACCTCTGGACGACCGACGCCCGACGCCCAACACCCATCTACTGCACTAACCCTCTCGTGGTTCGCAGGAAGATGTCTTCCAGGTCGCCTACGGCCTCCTCGAAGCCGAACACGGGGATGCCTTGTTGGGCGAGTTGGGAGAGCATCGCGCCGAGGGCCGCGTCGTCGCCGTTCACGCGCAAGTGCAGGGTAGCCGGGCCGGATGCTGGCGCTGTGGGTTGGGGCGTGAAGCCTGGGGGCGGTGGTATTGCCGGTGGTATTGATGCTGTGCCGGTTGGGGCTGCCTGCTGTCTCTGCGAAGGGGCCTGCGCCATCTCGCCCGGTTTGTGGCCTGCCGGGAGGATATTGACACTGAGCACACCGGGCATCGCTTGGAGGAGCGCCGCCGCCTGGGGTGCGCGGTCCAGCAATTTGATGTAGATTTCGCGGGCGGGCTGCATGGCGTGGAGTATGTCGCTCACGCTGCCGCTCACTAATAGATGGCCGCGCTCGATAATTGCCACGTGCGTGCACATCTCGGCCAACTCGGATAAGATGTGGGACGACACCAGGATGGTCTTGCCGAGCGAGCGTAGCTCCTTGAGCAGCTCGCGCAGTTCGATGCGGGCGTGCGGGTCGAGGCCGGAGGCAGGCTCGTCCAGGATCAGCAGTTCCGGTTCGTGGACCAGTGTGCGGGCCAGGCAGAGGCGCTGCTTCATGCCCCGCGACAGCTCTTCCACAAAACTCTCTTTCTTCACACCGAGGTCTACCAGCGCCAGTAGGTCGTCTATCATCCCTTTGCGCCTCGACTGTGGCACGCGGTAGGCGGCGGCGAAGAAGTCGAGGTATTCCCATACCTTCATGTTGTCGTACACCCCGAAGAAGTCGGGCATGTAGCCGATGCGGCGGCGCACCTCGTATGGCGCTTCGGTGACGGGGTAGCCCGCGACCCAGGCCTCGCCGCTCGTCGGCTCTAGCAGAGTAGCGAGTATCCGCATGGTGGTGGTCTTGCCCGCACCGTTGGGGCCGATAAAGCCGTATATCGCGCCCTTTTCGACGGTCAGGTTCAGGTTGTCCAGCGCGGTGAAGTTGCCGTATCGCCTGGTGAGGCGCTCGGTCTGCACCACCGCCTGGGGACCCTTGATCTGGCTTGCGGGTTGGCCTATGGGTTGGGTCATGGCTGCTTCCATCATTGGACCTCGTTGAGCGCCAGATCGGGGGCGGAAAGCTGCGTGGTCGGGCCACCCGCCGCCATCAAGCGGATCGTCACGTCGCCCGCCAGGCCGGTGTGATCAATCGGATTGTGGATAGGCAAGGTCTGTATGCCGGGGGTTGCGTCCAGCTTGCCCAGCCGGGTCCATTCGCCGGTGCGGACATTGCGGGCCAGCACGTCTACGTCTCCCTGCGTCTGCTGCGGTGCATATTTCAGCGCCAGGGCATCAGGCTTGGTGCCGACCGCCAGGCGATAGATTATGTCAGCATACTGCGCGCTTTGCGCCGAGCCGGGCGTAGGTGTAGGCGTGGGAGTGACAGGCGCTGTGGTGGGTAGTTGTGGAGGCGCAGTGGGGACGGGCTGCGGTCCGGGTGCGTACTGGCCGCTCATCAGTTGCGCCTGGTTGCCTGGGATATAGACCGAGAAGGGGACAGAACCGGCCTTCAGGACGGGTTGGCCCGCGCGCGCAGACAC
>JBBSGN010000056.1:0-9523 GCA_038254085.1 Chloroflexia bacterium
CATCGCTCGACCACAACATGGCGCTTCGTGCTCGGTTTGCCCTTATCTGTGGGGTTCGGCCCAATGGCCGTGGCTTGTGGGTCCCCCTTTTTACACCCTTAGCTCGAACGGTATCTGAGTCGAGTGAGGCTCTTGACCAGTCTATCTTGTCCGCTTCTCCCAAGCGGTTGAGCAGTGTTCGATGCAGCTTGCGCCACACACCGGCTTTCTGCCGGTCGCGCAGTCTGCGCCAGCACGTAACTCCACTGCCACAACCCATCTCTTGGGGTAGCATCTCCCAATCTCCCAAGGCAGGCCGCTCCTGAGCACGAAGATGATGCCAGCGAGGGCTGCTCGATCTGGCACACGTGGACGACCTCCCTTGGGCTTGGGTAGCTCTAGTGGCAGGAGTGGCTCGATAATCTCCCAAAGTTGGTCTGATACTAATGGCTTGCTCATAGTGCCAACTTCTACTGCAAGTCACGAGCCAGGGTTTTGAAAGGCGCTCTTAACTCTTCACGCAGCCTGCCAATCGTTTGTTTGCGTAGAACCCTCGCCGCGTCAAGACCGATTTCGTCAAAGCGAACGGTATCGCCTGGGCGCGACTGGGCGAGGATAGGCCCGTCGGCCTGCGCGACCACACCGACAACCGGGTAGCCGCCGGTGGTCTGGTGGTCAACGCCGAGCACGACCGGTTGCCCGCCTGGGGGCAACTGTATCGCCCCTTGCACAACCCCGAATGAGGCCAAATCGCCCCTATTGCTTTCGAAGCGTGGACCATGCAGGCGTTGCAGGCGCGTGCCCATCCGGTCGGTCTGGGTGCTGACTGCCCACTCGCCTTCTGCCAGTTTGGCGGCTGCCTCCTCACCCGCGCTGCCCTCCCCCGCGTAACGGGTGAAGCGTAGCACGCACTCCCTGATACGAACACCAGCGCCTTCTACGGGCCAACGGTGGCCCGCCAGCGAGGCGACCGGACCCGCGACAGAGTTCGCGCCTAGAACGTCCCCTTCTCGGAGGGCGCGCCCCTCGAAGCCGCCGAAACCAGCGGGCAGGTAAGTGGACCTTGAGCCTAGCACCGGTGGCACATCGAAACCGCCCGCCACCGCTAGATATGCTCGCGCCCCAGAAATTATTGACGCGCCAGGGTCAAATCGCAAGACACTGCCTGCGCGCACGAACCATGATATACTAGGCGGCACGCGGTTGCCGTCGCAATAACAACCGAAGTCAGCGCCGTCAAGCGCGATGGTAGTAGCTCGGCGAGCGACCAAGGTGGGTCCGGTCCAGGTTAGCTCCAGCACCGCGCTACCGGCAGGGTTCCCGAGCAGCGCGTTGGCGCGAATGGCAGCCTCCTTATCGAAGGCCCCACCCTCGCACAGACCGAGGTGCCCGTACCCGGGCCGTCCCAGATCCTGGACGGTCGTAGGCGCGGTTGAGCTGACCACCTCAAAGACCGGATTAGGCGCGGGCAGACTCGCGGGCGAATAAGCCTGGCTCTCAGTCTGCGAGTCGTTTTGCATGAAACGCACGCGGTCGCCTGGAGCGAAGAGGGCAGGCGGAGATTTATCCAGGTCCCATATGCGCTCGTCGGTGCGCCCGATAATGCGCCAACCACCTGGGCTGGAAAAGGGGTAGACGCCCGTCTGTGCGCCCGCAATGCCCACCGAGCCCGCCGGAACGCGTACGCGTGGCGTCTCTAGCCGAGGCGTGGTAATCTCCGAGGCCAAACGCCCCATATAGGCGAAGCCGGGCATGAAGCCCAGGAAGTAGACTCGATAAATCCTTTGTGTGTGTAGGCGCACAACTTCGCTCACTGTCAGCCCGTGCGATCTCGCCAGGCAGGCAAGGTCAGGCCCTGCCTCCCCGCCGTACTGCACGGGGACCACATGCGTGCGCGACTTCCTGGCCGTCAATGGCACGGGGGAGTGCAGCAACCCCTCAACTTTGGCGCGAAGCTCTGTCTCCGAGAGTCTTTCGGGATCGAATCTTATCAGGAGGCTTGAAAAGGCAGGCACAAGGTCTCCGATCCCACCAAGGTTAGTATCACGCAGAGCCTCATACAGGCGCATGACTCGGTCGTTAGTCGCGTCTGATATCCGGTTGCCCAAGCTGATCAGGAGCGCGGCCTCGCCCATTGGGTGAATACGGGGGTACGAAGCGTTATGAGGCAAGGCTGACGGCATGCAAAGCAAACCCGGCCTCTCTCAAGGCAGAATTAATGAGCCTGGCGCTCAGGCCGGCACCGGGCGTGTCGCTGTGCAGGCATAGAGTGTCAATATGCAGAGGCAGCATCGTTCCGTCGAGGCAGGTTACGCTGCCGCTCGCAAGTTGTAAAGCCTGCGAGACCGATTTCTGCTCATCGTCGTAGACCGCACTCGGCAAGCTTCTATCCGCAAGTAAGCCATTTGGCTGATAAGCCCTATCCGCGAACCCTTCGAGTGCCAGCACTAGCCCATGCTTTCTACCCGACGCTTCCAGCGCGGAGCCAGGCAGGCACATAAGGACGAGGGATGGCGAGAAAATATAGACCGCCTCCGTCACCGCATCGGCCAGTGTCCTATCACCCGACGCGCTGTTGTAGAGAGCGCCGTGCGGCTTTACGTGGTGTAACTCTGCTCTGGCGGCGCGAGTGATGGCCGAGAGAGTACCTAGCTGGTAGAGTACCAGGTTTACGACCTCATCACGGCTCAACTGCATGGCTCTGCGGCCAAACCCTGGCCTGTCCGGGTAGCTGGGGTGCGCGCCGATGGCTACTCCATGCTCGCATGCCAGCCGGACGGTGGCGGCCATGACGCTGGGATCTCCCGCGTGCATTCCACAGGCCACGTTGGCCGAGGTGATGTAGGGCATGATCGCCTCGTCGTTGCCCGACCCCTCGCCCATGTCGCAATTCAGATCAATGCTTCTCAATGCCATTAGTGGCCCAGTCGTAGCATTCGCCGGAGGTCGGCGCGCGTGACAGTCAGGCGGCGTACGGCCACGTCTATCGGAAAGAGGAATATAGCGAACGCTAGCAGCCAGGGCCAAAGCGGCACAGGGCGCGGTTGGGAAGCTATATCGCGGCTCCAGACTGCGGCGGGCTGGGCAATATCTAGCTCCTTGCCGCCACCCAACTGCGCGAGGTCCGACATGAGCGTGCGCGCATTAAGCGCCTGGTCGTCCGAGAGGCTATATTCGCTTGGGTAAGGCACCACCAGACCTGTGGTCTGGCTGGCGACCAACTTGCCCGTCGTGGGGTCGCGCTGGGACACCTGAACGGCATACACGCCCTGCTGTAGCCCTTTGGCAACGCCGCCGTACTCGCCCGGCGACTGCTGCGTGATCGCTAGCTCCTTGCTCAGTTGCCCGGTCGCGCTGATCTCGACGCTGGTCTGCAAGAGGTTGCGCGGCGACCCGGCGCTATCAACTGAGTGGACCTGCACCGCCACGTCCTGCCCGGTCGCCGATGTGCCCGATACCTGAGTGAAGCCGGTTTCAAGACCGGGCGAGCTTTCCTTGGGGAAGGTCCAGCCGACCATCTGGCCCGCAAACTGGGCAAACTGCGGCCACTTAACCCAGTCGCTGGCCCATTGTCCTTTCACATCGGGCGTCCAAGCCGCCGACCTCCCCAGACCGTACTGCCATTGCGCCAGTACCGGGTCGCCCGCCGGAGACTTCAGCACCAGGTCGGCGGTGGGTTTGATTGTGGTGCCGTTGTAGCCAAGCAGTTGGGGCAGACTGTTGGGGTTCAGCCCTTTGAGGATGGGGCTTGCGCGCGCGGCCACCGGTATAAAGGGGCGCTCGACGTAATAGGAGCCGACCAGCCGCACGGTCTCCTTGAGGAAGATGTCTGGCACGCTGGTCACATCTGCGGCCTCATAATATCGCCCTCCCCCCTGCTCGGCGAGCTTTTTGAGCAGTGGGTCTGCCCCTTGCCCGGCGCCAACCGTCGAGAGCGTGATCCGGTGCTGGTCCATCTGGTTGAGGATGGCCGAAAAGTCGCCCTGCTGGGTCCAACCATCGCTCACCAGGATAACATGCTTCAACTTGGCGTCGGCCAGTTGAAGCTCGTCCACGGCGCTCTGGAGACCTGCGGCCAGGTTGGTGTCGCCCTGGGCCTCTACCGGCTGCAACGCCTGCACGACCCCCTGCTGGCCCACGCCGCCCAACGTCTGCAAGTTAAGGAGCCAGTGCGGAGCCTGGTCGAAGCCGACTATGCCCACCTGGTCCGACGAATTGAGTATGGCGGTGGCCTTTTCGATAGCCTGCTTGGCGATCTCTACCTTGCTCGGTCCGAACTCGGTGCGCATCGAGGGATTGAACTGCTGCGCGCCCCCACAATGGCAGCGCCCCATACTGCCCGACTTGTCCATCACGAAGGTCATCGCCAGCGACGCTCGCTGTTCGGACGAGCGCACATCCATGCTGACCGGCAGCACCTCCTCAATCGGCGAGCGGAGATAGCCACCGGCCCCGTAGCTCGAATCGCCGCCCAGCATCACCAGACCGTGCCCCAGGTCGCGCACGTAGCTTTGCAGCCGCTCCTGCCCACTCTGCCCTATAGCCTGAGCCGAGGCGTTGGCAAGCACAACGGCGTCATATTTTGCGAGCGCGTCGGGGTCCTCGGGTAGGGCACTTGGCGCAATTATATCGGCGGTTATGTTGCTGGCGGCCAATGCCGCTTTGAGGGGAGCGCCGTCGGCTGGGCTGCCCGCCACTATCAGCACCGATGGAGGCTTCTGCACTATCGTGAATGCAGAGGCTTCGTTGTTCTGCGCGTAGTAATCATCAACCGACTCGACCCGTGCCTTGAAAGCGTGGAAGCCCAGGTCGGACGGCTTGACGCTGAACGTGACTACGTTGTTGCCTGGGTGCAATTGGACCTGCTGGCTGCCCGCGGGCTGATCGCCGTCGAACAAGCTGATGGTGGCGGCACGCTCTGACGTACTCTTTAGCAGCACGCGCACGTCGAACTGCTGCCCGCCGGGCACCGAATTGGGGCTGGCAACGCGGTCAATCGCTACCTCGTTCCTCGATTGCGCGCCCATCGGTACGACCGAAAGCTGCACGCCCCCCTCACTGGGTTCATGCCCCACCAGCCGCGCCATGTCACGCGCCTTGCCGATAGTCTCCACCCCGTCGCTCAACAGCACCAGCCGCCGCGAGCCGCCCTGCGGGAAGAGGGCCGTGCCTACCTGTATCGCATCAGCAATGTTGGTTGCCAACTTAGCCGGTTGCTTGCCCGCAGGCTTCCAGGTGGTGTCGCTTGAGAGGGCGCGATCAATGATCGCTCTCTCGCCGAACAGCACGACCCCTGCGCGGTCCTCCGGCCCCATGCGGGCAATTGCTTTTTGCACGTAGTTGGTGGCCGCGTCCCGGCTCTGCTGCGACACGCTGTCCGACTCGTCAACCAGGAAGACCACGTTGAGCGGTCCGCCCGAGGACACCCACTGCAAGCCTGCCAGCGACAGCACGATAAGCAGCAAGATTGTGGCCCGAAGCACGGTGCTGGCGTTGATGCGGGCGCGGTCGCGGGGCCTGGCGCGGGCGCTGAGTATCCCCAGGGCCACCACGGGCGGTATGGAAAAGAGCAGCAGTAGCCACTTAGGCTCGCTTAGGCTTAGAGGAAGGTCCACGTCATACCCTTTCCGCCTTATCGAGGGCGCGCCGGGTGCGTATCTCGGTGAGCGCCCGCCTGATGGCAATTCGCTGCGCATACAGCCATTCGACCAGCAGAACCAGGAACCCCGCGAGCGCGGCAAGGGGCCACAACTCCCGCCTGAATACTCCTTGACTTTGAGGCGATTGCGACGGGATTAGAGGTGCGATGCCGGGCGGCAGGGCGGGCGAGGCGTTGGGTGTTATCATCGTCTCGTCACGCGAGAAGAGGTTGGCGGCGACGGCTTCCTGCGCCTCGATCTTGTCGCCCGCGTATTGGGTCACGTAGTACACACCAGGTTGCGAGGTCTCTCCGAAGGCAATCCTGCGCTTGCTCGCGTCCAGGGGATAGGTCCACTCTTTGCTCGCCGGGTCTTCGACCACGATCCTGTTGACCTGAGCAGACGCCGCCGAGATGCCGAGCGGCGAGCGGGGCGCAATAGACGCGGGGAGGCCGCCTGTGGGGTCGGGCAGCAGATAAGTGACGAGATTACGCATCAGCAGGGGGAAAGCCGTCTGCACCGCCAGATCGCTGTCGTGCAGGTCGAAGGCGATTACGGCCAGTTTGCGGCCTTCCTCCTCACCCGCCACGATAAGCGGGCCTTTATCGCTGGACAGCACCTCGCGGCCCCACTTGGGCACCTCGATATGCGCGGCTTTGGCCATATGGAGCGACCTTAAATCAACGAACCGCAATAATGGGTCGCGCCCGGCCTGTGTAGTGGCCGGTGCGATGGCGGCGGAAGGATCGCTTTCGTCTCCACCGCTTGTGACAGAAGGAGATGGGTTGTCAATAACGCCTTGTACGCTGATCACCTGATTGGACGTTTTAGGGGCAAGCATGAGGATGTTGCCTGTGGGCAGCGTCTGAAGCGTCCTGGTCGGCACATCGGCGTCGAATATAGTGAGGTCCACCGGCTCACCGTTGACGGTGGCGGTAGGGTTGTAGTCGGCGGGCGGGACTTTGTAGAGGGTGACAGTCGGCAGAAGAGAGAGGGCAAGCTCAAGGAACTTATCGCCGCCAGTCACGAGCAACACGTTTGCTGGGGCGCTGGTCCTGTTCACGACCCAGGCGTGATCGTCCATATCGAGCGAGTCGGGGCCATCGAGTTGCGCCTGTATTACCCTAGCGGCCAGAGGCGCGTCGTCTATCACCGTCTCCTGCGTGGCGCCCGGCGAGATTTCCAGGGTGCGGGCGGTCCAGGGCGAGTCGTCCACTGTCAACTCTACCTTACGGCTGGTGGTGATATCGCTGGAGCTTGCAATCTGCACGAAAAGGCTCAGGCTGCCGCCCTTCGGTTGGAGCGAAAGCGCGGTGATGCCCTGGTTATCGCTGCGCTGACCGAAGGACACGAAATTGATCTGACCAGGCACCGGCTCTACCTGTTGGGCGACGGGCGGGAAAGCACCGTCGGACAGCACCCACACGCGGCTGTTGGCCTGCCGAGCGGCAATCGCCCCAGCCAACTTCATGGCCTCCACCATGTCGGTACTGCTTGCGTGAGCGGTCGTGCCTGCGATTGCGCTTCGCAAGCGAGCCTTGTCGTCCGTTGTGGGGACCAACACCGAGGCGTGGTCGTCGGTGGTGATAAGGGTGGCCGTGCCGTCCTGGGGTAGATTGTCAACGATACTAAGTGCCTTGCTCTGCGCCGCCTGGAGCCTGCTCCCACCACCGTCCGCGTCGGTTGCGCCCATGCTCGCGGATACATCCAAAACGATAATCACGTTTTGGCCGACAGCCTCCGCCGACGAGACCCAGGGCCGCGCTAAAGCAAGTATCAGAGCTAGCAGGGCAAGCAATTGTAGAAGGAGCAGCATCGAGACACGCAAACGCTGCCACAGCGAATTGGCCTCGCGGTCACGGGTGATCGAACCCCATAAATGCAGGCTGGCAATCGGGGCCATCGGGCGACGTAGCCTAAGCAGATATAATGCAATTATTATCCCCAGCAGCGGCAGCGCCGCGAGTGCCAGCGGTGCGAGTAGGCCCATGAATTGCCTTTCTTGCCGGTAGTCGGTAGTCGGGAGTCGGTTACTGACTACTGACGCGCTTCCTCTTCGGGAGTATCTTCGAGAACCGAGGCGATTACAGCATCGGGCGAGATTCCCTCGGCCTCGCCGTCGAAGTTGAGGATGAGGCGGTGTCTAAGGGCCGGCACCGCCGCCGTCCTGATGTCTCGGAAAGCCACATTATATCTGCCGTCGAGCAGGGCCATGATCTTGCCCGCCAGAATCATCGTCTGGAGCGCGCGTGGCGAGCCGCCATACCGCACATATCGCCTGGTCATGCTGGCGGCCTCCGGGTTGGCCGGGTGGGTGGCCCGCAGGAGGCGCACCGCGTAGGCGGTTACGTGAGTGGCGATAGGCGTCTGGCGGGCCAGGTGCTGCATGGCGGTGATCTCGGACGCCGCTACCACGCGATTCACCGTTGGCTCGATCCCCGACGTGGTCCTGTCGGAGATGGCAATTAGCTCGGCAGCGGTCGGAAAAGGCACGTTCAACTTGAAGAAGAAGCGGTCTAGTTGAGCTTCTGGCAGGGGATATGTACCCTCCATCTCAAGCGGGTTCTGCGTAGCCAGCACAAAGAAGGGCTTGGGCAACGTGTAAATAGTGCGCGCCACCGACACCGTGCCCTCCTGCATGGCCTCAAGGAGGGCTGATTGCGTCTTGGGCGTAGCCCTGTTTACCTCGTCGGCCAGCAGTAGGTTGGCGAAGATAGGGCCTTGCTGGAACTGGAACCGGCGCCCCCCGCCCTCGTCCTCGACCAGGATATTCGTGCCGATGATGTCGGCGGGCATGAGGTCGGGCGTGAACTGGATTCGGCTGAACTGGCAATCAATTACGTCGGCCAGCGTCCTGACCAGCATAGTCTTGCCCAGGCCGGGCACGCCTTCCAACAGCGCGTTCCCGCCCGCCAGCAAGCAGACCAGCGCCTGGTGAACCAGCGTGCGCTGCCCCACGATTACCTTGCCGACCTCTTGCTCAATCCGCAGCGCCTTCTCGCGGAACTGCTCCGCGCTCATCGGCGCACTAGAGGGCGCGCCACGCTCTGCCTGCTCGGTCTCCACGCCTGGTTGTGTAACGGCCACTGGTTGCTCCTATCTGTAAGTGAAACGTGATGCGCTAAGAAGGTCTTACCTTTCACGTATCACGCATTACGTTTCACTTCCCCAACTCGGTGAAATACTCTTTGACGTACTCTTTGGCGTCAGTCGGGATCTACTCCCGGTCGAGCGCCTGCATGGCCTTGTCGGTGTACTGGCCTATTATATCGGTGTAGGGGGTGTGGACGGTTGCGAGACCACCCTGACCGGGCGAAGCTGCCGTTTCGTCGCTGGAAGAGCCGCCGTCGCCCACCCTGCCGGGCACGCCACCGGGCCGAGGTTCGGGAGCCGCCTGACCCGCGACCACCGCGCCGCTTGTGCCGCCCTTACCTGGCACGTAAATCCCCTCCGAGCCGGTCTTGCCTGCTTGGCCGGGTTGGCCTGTTTGTCCTGGAGGCGCGGAGCCATTGCCAGCCGGGTTCGGCACAAGGCTAATCGCACCGCTGGCCCCTCCCACCGGGCCGTTCACCGGACCTTGTAGGCTGCCTTTCGTGCTCGAACTAGAAGTGCCTCCCCCACTTGTGCCGCCCGAAGTCTGGTTGGGGCTTGCGCCGCCCGATTGCGCGCCGCTCGACGGGTTGCCCTGGCTGGACTGGCCGCTCTGACCGCCTGGCTGCCCGCCCGTAGGGGGACTTGAAGGCCCGTTGGGCGGCCCACCTGAGCTAGCGCCCCCATAGGCGGGCACGTTTTGACCGATGTGCTGACCCAGGCCGGATTGTGAGTTGTCGCTCTGGGTAGCCTGCGCGTCTGGTCCATTACCGGCTTGCGGGGAGGCTCCTTGTTGGTCGTTGGCGCTGCCCGGC
>JBBSGN010000057.1:0-9397 GCA_038254085.1 Chloroflexia bacterium
AGCCTTACCCTCAAGCAGGTACTCGCGCCGGTGGCGGACGATGTGGCCCAGATAGACAATATTTTACGCTCGACTATGACGCTGGAATACCCTCTACTTCAGCAAGGGGTAGAGGCTATCATAGCAGCCGGGGGCAAGAGGTTGAGGCCCGCCATACTCTTTCTGGCCGCCAGCTTCCATCGCTACGACTTGGACCGCCTGCTGCCAATGGCTACGGCCATAGAACTGCTCCATACTGCCTCCCTGGTCCACGACGACACCATAGACCACGCCCTCATTAGGCGCGGCCTGCCCACGCTGAATTCGCTGTTCAGCGCGGGCACGGTTGTGCTGGTGGGTGATTACTTGTTCGCCAAGTCGGCGGTCCTCAGCACAATGGGCGGCAAACAGCGGGCCACACGCATCTTCGCTGAGTCGCTCGTGACGATATGCGAGGGCGAACTAGAGCAGAACCTTGCCACCCACCACCTGACAAGCTCCCTCGACAAGTATTACAAGCGCATATACTCGAAGACCGGGGTGCTATTCGCGGCAGCGGGCGAGATCGGGGCTGTGCTTTCCGAAGCGCCCGAAGACGACATCCAACGCCTGCGACATTATGGCCGCCAAATAGGCATGGCCTTCCAGATCGTAGACGACATCCTGGACATGCAATCCACCTCGGAAGAGCTTGGCAAGCCGGTGGGCGGGGACTTGCGGCAGGGCACCGTCACCTTGCCCACGATGCTCTACCTTGAAGAGGCTGGCGAGGCGGAGCGCGAGGCCGTGCGCCGCATCATCGAGAGCGAAGAGCGTACCGACGGCCAGGTGGACCAGGCAATCGAGCGTATTACCGCTTCGGGCGCAATCGAGCGCGCCCGCGCCATTGCGGAGCGATTCGCGGATGAGGCAAAAGCCTCGCTGGCAGCCCTTCCCGACATTCCACCTCGACAGGCGCTAATCGAACTGGCCGATTTCGCCCTCCAACGCGCGTACTAATCTTTATGAGTACCGAGTATCGAGACGAAAGTAGCTTATTCACAACTCACAGCTCACAACTCGGTACTCAACACTCAGCACTCGCTACTCGCTACTATGGAAGGCGTGCTAGACAAGCTAAGACCTTTCGCAGAGGGCGATATTGACAAGCTAGCCCAGCTGCTGGCAGAAGCGCGCGCCTGGCCGCCCGCGAGTTTGCCTGTGCCAGCCGATATAGAGGCTCGGTGGAGGCGCAGGAATGTCCACCCCGAACAAGACGTGAACGTCCTGCCCGGCGCATCTGGTGAGCTTATCGCCTACTCGCAAGCCTCGCTCTTCAGAGACGGCACACCCAGGCTGGCGTTCGAGATCGCGATACGCCCGGACTTCCGGCGCAGGGGCATCGGCTCGGCGCTTTACCGGCTGGTCAGCAATCGCGGGCACAGCTTGCAAGCTACCCACATGAGCGCGCCCATATTTGTGCGGGCAGGCGAACAGTCGCCGGAAGGGTCTGCTTTCCTTGAGCATCGCGGCTTTCGGGTGGACCACAGCTATTGGCAGATGCGCGCTGACAATCTGGCCCAGCAAGAGCGCCCGCAATGGTCGCAGGGTATATGCTTTCGCGGCTTCACGCACACCGAGCCGGATGCCGAACGGTGGGCGCAACTGATACGAGAGACCTTTCACGAACCGGCCACCGCCGACATGATACTGGCACAAAGCACCGAGCCGGGGGCCAGCCCGGAAGGTTACTTTTTCGCCGTTGACCAGGCGACGGGCCAGGAGATAGGCACCAGCCGGGCGCGGATTGACATGCTGGGCGGGCAGCCGGTCGGCTACATGGCTACGGTGGGCGTGCTACCCCAATATCGGGGGCGGGGCATCGCCAGGGCGCTGGTCCTCCAAACGCTCTCTTACCTGCGCGATGCCGGCATGGAGAGTGCTATTCTCTACGTGGAAGACACTAATGTAAACGCACGCAGGTTGTACGAGCGGATGGGGTGGCATCCCGTCTACCGCACCGATTATTACTGGCGAAAGCTGGACGAGGCAGCCGGAACATGAACAACAGCCACCAGACCGGCGCGGTGACACGGGTCTACCTGGTGCGGCATGGCGAGACCGCCTGGAATCTTGAGAGGCGGTTCCAGGGGCATTTGGACGTGCCGCTCAGTGCAGTGGGACTGGAGCAGGCGCGGGCGGTGGCTTCCTGGCTGGCCGAGCAGGGAGTGGGGTTCGCTGCCCTCTATTCGAGCGACCTGGCGCGCGCGGCGCAGACAGCACGGGTCATAGGCGAGCGGCTGAGGCTTACACCCGTTTATTCAGAGCGGCTTAGGGAGGTCCACGGCGGCGAGTGGCAGGGGTTGCTGGTGGAGGAAGTAGAGGCGCGTTACCCAGGCCAGATGGCCGAGTGGCACCGGAAGATAGACAGCTTCATCGTGCCCGGCGGCGAAAGCATCCCTTCGGTGCAGGAGCGGATATTTGCCTTTTACGAGGCTATTGTGGACAAACACAAGGGCGAAGCAGTCGTGCTTGTGTCGCATGGGGCTGCCCTCGCCGCCTTAATCGCCGCCATTCACGGGTGGGATTTGGTGAACACATGGCACACCAAAAGGGCTAGAATGGGCAATACCGCCGTCACCGTAATCGAGATAGATAGCTCGACCGGCAAAAGCGCAACGCCTCTGTTCAATTCTTCCTCACATCTATCGGAGCCAACTAGCATGGGCAGCGTGCTCGACGCACGAACAGGCATGGTCGCCCCGTAATACACAGCGTGCTGATAGTTTATAATGCCGTTATGATAACCTACCACACCAGGACCACGGAGCGCCCTTCTACCCCGTGACCATGTTGATTGTCCCCGAACGCCCCCGCGAAACCGGCCACAGCCCACAAGCCCTGATATTGAATGGGCGCATATCCGCACAGGAGATACGCAAGCAGGCCGGAGAGGAGGTGCGCGCCCTGCTCGCTCGCCACCCTATCCTGCCGGGGCTGGGCGTGGTGCGCGTAGGAGAAGACCCGGCTTCGGTCAGCTACACGGGCCGTATCAGGCAATCGTTTGAGGCTGCGGGCCTGACCGTGACCGTGATTCCGCTGCCGCAAAACGCTTCCCGCGCCATGCTGCAAGCCGAGCTGGCCCGCCTCAGCGTGCTGCCGGAGATCGCGGGGGTGCTGGTGCAAATGCCCTTGCCACCGCATATCAGGTTGGACGCTGTAATAGACGTGCTCGACCCCGATAAGGACGTGGACGGCATCCACCCGGTCAATATCGGGCGGCTCTCTCTAGGGTTGGAATGCTACGTGCCTGCGACACCGGCGGGCGGCATAGCCTTGCTCGATTATTATGGCATTTCGGTGGAGGGCAAGCGCGCCCTGGTGGTGGGCCGCAGCGACATCGTGGGGAAACCTCTCGCGCAGCTTCTACTTGCCCGCAATGCTACCGTGACGGTCGCCCATTCGCGCAGCCGCGACCTCCCAGGGCTGATCGCTGAAGCCGACCTGGTGGCCTCGGCCACAGGCAAGCCGGGTCTGATAAAGGGCGATATGCTAAAGCCAGGAGCAGTCGTGCTCGATTTCGGCGCAAGCATCGTCGAAGGGCGCATGACGGGCGATGTAGAGTTCGAGTCCGCCCTCGAACGAGCCGGGGCCATTTCCCCGGTCCCAGGCGGCACCGGCCCCATGACCAACGCCATGTTACTGCGAAATACGATTAAGGCGATAAGGAAGTACTTGGCGTGACGACCGACGACCGACGACCGACGACCGACGACCGATAAAGCTGATAGCTGATACCTGCCGCCGTCGGTCGTCCATGACTTACTTTGCCAATCAACACACAGCCCGATCGACATATAGGAGACAGATGACAACTCCCCCAAGAAACGACCTGGAAATCGCGCACGCGGCGAAGTTGAAGCCTATTGAAGAAGTGGCCGATATGATGTGCCTGGGGCGGGACGATATTGAGCTATATGGGGCGCACAAGGCCAAGATTCGGCTGGACGTGATCGAACGGCGCAAAGATGAGCCGAACGCCAAGTATATCGTGGTGACGGCGATCACGCCCACGCCCCTCGGAGAGGGTAAGACCACCACCTCGATTGGGCTGGCCGAGGGGATGTACCATATCGGCAAGCGCGCAGTGGTGGCCCTGCGGCAGCCTTCGTTGGGGCCGGTGTTCGGCATCAAGGGTGGCGGTTCGGGAGGCGGGTACAGCCAGGTCGTGCCGATGGAAGACATGAACCTCCACCTGACCGGCGACATACATGCGGTGGGGGCGGCTCACAACCTCCTGTCGGCCTTCCTGGACGGCTCGATGTTTCACGGCAACCCACTCGACATAGACGTGAACAGGATCAGCCTGCGGCACGTGCTGGACATGCTCGACCGCTCGCTGCGCGACATAATCCAGGGGCTTGGTGGGAGCAACAACGGCGTGCCTAGAGAGAGTGGCTTTGACATCACCGTGGCCTCGGAAGTAATGGCGGTGTTGGCGCTGTGTAAGACGATATTCGACTTGAGAGAACGGCTGGGCAAAATCGTGGTGGCCCAAGACATGGAGGGCGCGGCGGTGACCGCCGAGCAGTTGAAGGCGGCAGGCGCGATGACCGTCCTGCTGAACGAGGCGATCAAGCCCAACCTATTGCAGACGATTGAAGGCACGCCCGCGCTGGTGCATTGCGGGCCGTTCGCCAACATCGCACACGGCAACTCCTCGATCCTGGCCGACTATATCGGAATCAAATGCACCGACTACCTCATCACCGAGGCCGGTTTCGGGGCGGACATGGGCTTCGAGAAGTTCTGCGACATCAAGTGCCGCACCAGTGGCCTCAAACCCGATGCAGCAGTGGTGGTGGCGACCATACGCGCCCTCAAGATGCATTCGGGCCGCTTCAAGGTGACGGCGGGCAAGCCGCTCGACCCCCGCATAACAGAAGAGAACCTGGACGCGCTGGAAATTGGGTGCAGCAACCTGGTGGCCCAGATCGAGAACGTGCGCCGCATGGGTGTCCCGGCGGTGGTCGCCATCAACGCCTTCCCCACCGACACCGAGGCCGAGTTCGCGCTTGTCGAGCGGGTCGCCAAAGAGGCCGGGGCATACGCCGCTGTCCCATCCACCCACTACCTACACGGAGGCGCGGGCGCGGCGGACCTTGCCAGGGCTGTGGTCGAGGCCACCGAGCAACCAGCAGACTTCCGGTTCCTCTACCCACTCGATATGAACATCAAGGAGAAGATAGAGATTATCGCCACGCAAGTGTACGGCGCGAAAGATGTCGAGTACAGCGACGAGGCCGAGGAGCGCATCAAGACATTCGCTCGCCTGGGCTATGCCGGGCTGCCTATCTGCATGGCAAAGACCCACCTCTCGCTGTCGCACGACTCCAAGCTGAAAGGCAGGCCCACCGGCTTTACCCTTCCAGTGCGCGACGTGAGGCTGTCGGCGGGCGCTGGATTCATCTACCCTCTGTGCGGCACAATGCTGACCATGCCCGGTCTCCCTTCCGACCCCGCAGGGGCGCACATGGACATAGACGAGCGTGGGGAGGTTGTGGGGCTGCATTAGCATTGACACCCACGCGCAAATCGAGTATCATAACCTGTACATTGGCGGCATGCTATGTCGCCTGGTCGCCCTGGGCGCAGCGTACTCCGGTGATTTCTGATACTTCCTCTTTAAATCTTGGCTTTGAATCTCGGATTGTGACACGTCTGTCGTAATTCATAATTCGCGAAGTCTATTCCAGGCGCAAAAGGAGAACCTTATTTGATGTCGCGCCCCACTTCCCGCAACCGCATTCTGAGAACGGCCCTCTTGTGCTTCGCCATGCTTGCTTCCACGACGGGCCTGCTTACCTTCCAAATACAAACCGCCCAGGCCAGCCCCAGCACCCTGGTCATCAACGAGATATACGACAGCCAGACGCCCGCAAACGAGTACTTCGAGCTGTACAACAACAGCGCCACCGCTGTCAACCTCTCCACCTACCGCATCTACAACCACGACGGCTCCACTCCCCTCTCCAACCTGGACAACCCCGTAATCGGCCCCGGAGAGTTCCGCGCCATCGGCCCGACCCAGCTACACACCCCCACCATCGCGGGCACCGGCATAGCCCGGGTTGACTTCCTCGGCCTGGTAAATACATCGCCCAGCGACACTGTTGTGGACGTTGTGAACTTCGGCGGCGGCCCTAACCCCAACTGGCCCAACTATGACCGCTTTAGCGCCTACTTCTTCCCGTCGGGCACCCAACCCGCGCTGCCCGCCGAAGATGGCGTCAAGTCGCTCCAGCGCTTTCCCGACGGACGGGACACCGACCAGGGGAGCGACTTCGCCGCGATAGCAAGCTCGCCCGGCGCGCCGTCCTGCGCCGACCCAAATGAGAACGACAACGCCCTTGCCGCCGCTGTCAACCAGGACGTGGGCACGACGGTGCTACACCGCCTCTGCCCCACCGCCGACCAGGACTGGATATCCATCTCTATGAGCGCCAGTTTCACCTATACCTTAGCAGCCAACGCCGTGGGTTCGCAAGTGGATACGGTATTGACCCTGTACGACTCATCTGGCACGCTGATAGCTCAAGACAACAACCCGGCCAGCCGCAACAGCCTGATCAACTTCCGCCCCACAACGTCGGGCACGTTCAAGGTGCAAATCACAGACGCCAATAACGCGGGCGGCAGCGGTGCGGCTTTCCTGTATAACTTCTCGGTGACGGCCTCGACCGCCGCCACGCCAACACCCTCCACCTCTGTGACGGCCACGCCTATAGGTTGCGCCGACCAGTACGAGCCGGACAACACCCGTACTACGGCCAAGACTATAGAGCTTAACACCGAGCAAATACACACCTTCTGTCCACCGGGCGACCTGGACTGGGTGACCTTCGTGGCCGTCGGCGGCAAGGTCTACACGATGTACACCAAAGACCTCGCCGGGCCGGTTGACACGGTGATCACCCTGTACGACTCCGCTGGGAACTTCCTGTTCGAGAACGACGACTACCAGCCAGGACAAGGCCTCGCCTCGCGCATTGATTATACGTTTGCGTCCACCGCCGTGTACTACTTGCGCGTGCGCGACAAGCGCAACAGCGGCGGGGCGGGCTACCAGTATACGGTCGGCCTCTCCTCGACGGGCGCGCTCCCGTCCACAGGCACTGCTACTGTCACGCCCACCCTCAACCCCAACACCGCCACGCCCACCCCCGGCAATTGCAACGACCAGTACGAGCCGGACGGCGTGCCCGAAGCCGCCAAGCTCTTCCTCATTGGCAGCGTGCAGCACCATGTCATCTGCCCCGCCGCCGACGCCGACTGGGTGCGCTTCTACGCGAGGGCCGGTAAGGTCTACACGGTACGCACCCTCAACCTGGGCGTGGGCCTGGACACCTACATGTACGTGTTCGACTCGGACGGCCAGAAGATACTGGCCCAAAACGACGATGGCGGCGATGGCGTGGCCTCGCGCATTGACTTCTATCCGCAGCGGGACGACTGGTATTACGCCCAGGTCAAGAACGCGGGCGACATAGGTAGCCCCGACCAAACGTACGACCTCAGCCTGGCAGTCGTGCCCGGCGTGCCCCAACCGCCCGGCACCGCCACGCAGATCATCGCTCCTGTGGTCACGGGCACCGAGACCTTGCCCACAACCGTTGTACAGCCGACCAAGCCGCCCCTCAACACCCCAACCCAGGGTGCTATTGAGCCTACCCCGGCTGCCAAACCAACCCTGCCTCAACCAGGGGCCACCCAGCCGCCGATGCCGACCGCTGCGCCTACGGAAGCGCCAGCCGAGCCGACGCCGGTCATACCAAACCCGCCCATTACCGGCCACGAGCCTTTCGACCCGACCCAGGTTGCCCACTCACAGGCCCCGGCGAAGGTGATAGCGCCACCGCAACCGGCAGCCTCCGTGGGCCTTGCCCCTATGTTGTTCCGCCTCTTCTACGACCGCAATCACAACGACTCTTACGAGGCAGGCGAGGGTATTCGTGGCATCAGCGTCTATTTCCTGTACGCGGATGCAAGCTTGGCGCTTTCGGGCAGTGCGGTTACTTCGGACGCGGGCGTGGGCGAGCTCAAACTGCCCGCAACCGAGCAAATGGTATATATTCCCTACCTGGATATCAAAATGAAAGTCGCCAGGTTCCCGCAGCGCGAGCTGCACTCGCTTTGGCTGCCGCCCGTGGCGCTACCCGACCACGTGCCGTAATCTAGGGGTCAGAGGTTAGGGGTCGGGGGTCAGTTTATTTTCCTTCTCGCTCCCCGGCCCCCTGGCCTGAGATCATTAACTATCAAGGCTCGACAGAATGAATGACGATCAATCTGAGCACGTTGCTGGCGATACGCGGACCGAGAAGGGTGCCGTAGACGATGTAACAATCACAGGACAGTCCACTCACGAGACGCAAGAGGCTCACGACGCAGGCGGCCACGGTGCGACGGGCGGCCATGGGGAGGACATCTCCGACGTGCCTACCATAGTGCCTACAACCTGGCGTCAGCTTATCTTTCCGGCCCTCATACTGGTCCTGGTGTTGATCCTTGTGGCAGGCCCCGTCACCAACGCCCTCGCGCCCAGACCAGCCGCGCCAGCCCCCACGACCGGCGGCCAGGGCGAGGCCCGGCCTACGGGTGTGGGCGGCCTTATTGGCGCAGCCACCGAGACCCCACAATCAGCGGCAACGGTCGCCGACACGCCCGCCCTAGCTACCGCCACTACTCAGCCCACAGCCACACCACCAGGTACGCCCACAACCAGCAGTCTCGACCTCTCCTCTATAGCTACTCGCACAGCGGTAGCGGAAGCAGGTGAAAATGGCGTGGTAGCGCGAATCCCCACCGAACTTGAAATGGGCGGGGCCAGATTCACGGTAAACACGGGCAACAACCTCCTCCCCGACTGGAAACCGTCTCAGGACCCTGGCACGGCCACCTGGATACAGGGCACTTTCGCCAATCACGTGCTGTACGTGCCCTATAACGACCAGAACAAGGCGCTCTTTGACGCCGTAAAGCCGGGCGACGCCGTCAAAGTGACCATGAACACCGGCCAGGTGTTTAGCTTCACCGTCACCCGCACCGACCGTGCCCTCAATGGACCCCCTACGACGCGAGGCCAGTTCACCGTAACCACCGCCATGGCGCAAGACCACGCCGGGGTCACGCTCTTTCTAATCGGCGACCCGGCAGCCGACCGAGCGGTGGTGCAGGCCGACTTCAACGGCAGCATCCAGTAAACGGCCTGACCACCCCCACTTCGTTCATGCCCAACAGCAACCCGCGCCCGATAATCCCATGCCCCAGCCCCAGCTAGAGCCGGGCCAGACCCTACTCTTCCTGGGCGACCACACATCACCCGACGACAGAGGCTACGTGGGCATAGCGGACGGCGTAATCGCACGCTTCCACCCGGATA
>JBBSGN010000058.1:0-9363 GCA_038254085.1 Chloroflexia bacterium
GCCACAGCCACAGCCACAGCCACAGCCACAGCCACAGCCACAGCCACAGCCACAGCCACAGCCACAGCCACAGCCACAGCCACAGTATGCTGGGCCACTCGATAAAGACCTTCAAACAGGGTCTCTGCCAACAATCGAGGGTTGTTCAAGAAGCGGTAGATGCGTTTAGCTGTGGGCCACACGTCTGCTTCCAACCGTGAGGTGCTTTGAGCCATACCTGTGATAACCGGCGTCTGGCTGCCCAGTATGCCTTGCACCGCTTGCGGCACCACACGCTGTAGACGCACGTCAGGCAGCCCTTCTACGAAAGGTTGCAAGAATTGGCTCAAAGCTTGTCCTAACTGGGCTACTGGTAACTTGGCTAACACTTCCTTTATCGCTATACTGAACATTGCTCCGCCTCCTGCTGGTCATCGAGTGGTTGGTATCCTCTTTGTACCATGCAGAACCGAGGCGGAGCGTGCCCCTTCCTCAAAGATGTGGGTAATCACCAGGAAGATTCGCCTTGACAGCCGATCGTAACCCTGATATAATTAGAGGCTGTGACCGAACTTTGAGCGGAGGGAAAGTGGTGTACGCAATCATACGGACCGGAGGCCACCAGTATACAGTCGCCCCCGGGGATACAATAGAAGTAGAACGGCTTGACGCCGAGCCAGGCAGCAACGTGGAGCTTGGCGAAGTGCTGATGGTCAACACCGATGACGGCGTGCAGATCGGCGCCCCCCTCGTCGGCGGCGCGAAAGTTCTGGCCACCGTCCTGTCACAGGACCGGGGTAAGAAGCTGATAATCTTCAAGTACAAAGCCAAGAAGCGCTATCGCCGCAAAACCGGCCATCGCCAAAGCCTCACCAGGCTATCCATAAAAGAAATCAACGTCTAGCGGCAAGTTACGAATTACGAGTTGTACTCGGAACTCATAATTCATAATTCATAATTCATAATTCATAATTCATAATTCATAATTCCCCAAAGGGGGAAGAGAGAGACCGATGGCACACAAAAAAGGAGTAGGTTCTTCGCGCAACGGACGCGACAGCAACCCCAAGATGCTCGGCGTCAAGCGCGCAGATGGACAGGCGGTGCGTGCGGGCACGATTATTGTGCGCCAACGCGGCACCCAGTTCCACCCAGGCGCCAACGTCGGCATAGGCAAAGATCACACAATCTTTGCAACGATAGACGGCTACGTGAAGTTCGAGCACGCCACCAAAGAGCGCAAGCGAATCAGCGTATACAACGAGCGGTCGAGCGGCACACAGACTGAAACGAACACCCCCACCGAGCAGCCTACCATCGTTCAATAGTAAAATAAATCCAACCGTAAAAGGCATATAAAAGCGAGAGGAAAAATATAGGAAATGAAGACCGGAATCCACCCCAAGTATGTACCCGCGACCGTGATTTGCGCCTGTGGCAACACATGGCAGACCATGTCCACCCGCGAGGTGCTGAAGACCGACCTGTGCAGCAAGTGTCACCCCTTCTATACGGGTGAGCAGCGCATAGTTGACACCGCCGGCCAGGTCGAGCGATTCATGCGGCGCATGAATAACCGCACCGAACAGGCGGCTCAGGCCGCTGCCGTGAAGCGCGGCTCGAAGAACAAGGCCAACATCGCCCCCCCACCCCAGGAGCGCCGTCCAGCCCCCCGCCCGGAAACTGACACCGAGGCCGAGGGCGAAACTACCGAGCCAGAGGCCGCAACCGAGGCATAGCCTCCTGCAAGCAAATAAAAAGGCAGTCCGCCGAGCACGGACTGCCTTTTTATTTGCGCTCTATACCAACGCAGTAAACACTTTTCCACGATATAATAGAGTATAGACATTCACAGAGAGGTGATCGCCGAGTGGGAGATTACGTACAGCGTTTTATGCAGGACCAGGGGCCGCTTGGCCCTCACCCCAAACATTACACGGGCGGGTGGATAGAGGTAATCTGCGGCAGCATGTTCTCAGGCAAGACCGAGGAACTTATACGCCGCGTCAAGCGGGCGCAGATTGCTCGCCAGAAGGTGCAGGTGTTCAAGCCGCGCATTGACACTCGCTACGCACACGGCCAGGTGGCCTCGCACAACGGTATGCTGCACTCTGCCGTCGCGGTAGAGAACTCAGCCGAGATAGCCCGCCTTATTGAGCCGGAAACTACGGTTGTAGCCATAGACGAGGCGCAATTCTTTGACGAAGGAGTCGTTGGTTTATGTCAAGCCCTGGCCCATCGCGGCGTGCGCGTGATAGCAGCCGGACTCGACCTCGACTTTCGCGGCCAGCCGTTCGGCCCAATGCCCCATCTCATGTCCGAAGCCGAGATGGTGGACAAGCTCCAGGCGATCTGTGTGGTCTGCGGCGCGCCCGCCAGCCGCACCCAGCGCCTCATTGACGGCCAACCGGCACGATACAGCGACCCCGTAATCATGGTAAGCGCCCAGGAAAACTACGAAGCGCGCTGCCGCCATTGCCACGACGTGCCGCACGCCAGCGAAGCCGGGCTAGAGCCAGAAGAGAACCCGACGGAAGCGCCCAGCGAGGACGAAGCGCCAGGCGGCAACCACCAGTCGGGTCTACGCCTGATCTCCAACGGCACTCGCGAACCGCGCCTGGCGAGACTATAGCCGCGTGGGCTAACGAGCACGCGCGGGTCGCTCCCTGTTATAATTTCCTCATGCAACTTGCCCCAGGTCCGCACCTCCGGGTGCATACCTTCAACTACGACCCCGCGCAGTTCTTCCTGGACCACACCCTCGCTTCGGGCCAGTGCTTCCGGTGGAAGCGACACAACGATGGCTGGTGGGTGGGGGTGGTCGGGCGCTCTGTGGTCGGCATACGCCAGGATAACGACCTCTTCTTGTGGTGGACCTACCCAGACCTGGAGGCCGGCGACGAGGCCCTAATCCGCAACTATTTCCAGCTTGACATAGACCTTGGCCAGATCATGCGGCAAATCGCCGAGGCCGACCCTGTAGCCGGCGAAGCCGCCGTCCGGTGGTCGGGTCTTCGCCTGGTAAGGCAGGAGCCGGAGGAGTGCATCCTGTCGTTCGTCTGTTCAACCGCCAACAGCGTGCCCCGTATCGCCCACTCGATAGCCGAGCTCAGCACGCACTGGGGCGATTACCTGGGCGAGATAGATGGGCGCGACTATTATACTTTCCCATCGGCCCCCACTCTTGGCGAGGCCGACCCAACGCTATTGACAACGGTTTCATCTCTAGGTTTCAGGGGGCGAAACCTGGTACGCGTAGCCCAACAGGTGGCCGAGCGCGGCCCCGGCTGGGCTAGCTCTCTGCGCGAGACACCCTACAGGCAGGCTCACGGTGAGCTTGTAAAGATTCACGGTATTGGGGCTAAGATAGCCGATTGTGTGTGCCTATTCTCGCTCGACAAGACCGAGGCGGTGCCGGTGGACACGCACGTGTGGCAGCTAGCGAAGGCACTCTACTTCCCCGACTGGCCCCCGCGCAAAAGTCTTACCGAAGTCGCTTACAACACGGTGGCGGGAGCCTTCCGGGACCGCTTTGGCGATCTGGCAGGTTACGCCCAGAACTTCCTCTTCTACGATCACTTCTCGACGCACTGGGGAGGGGCCAGCCCTCTGCTGAAGTGATCAGTGCAGATCAGACTAGCGGCTTTGCCGTCGCAAGCCCCACCCGTCTGGGGTATTCGGTGGGGGTGTTCCTGACCTTCTTTATCGTTACAACAGACCGCCCCTCAGCCTCGCCCAACAGCACGAAGCGATGAAGCCTCGGCTCGCCCCCGCCCAGCAGCCGCGCAGCCCTTCCCGCATCTTCAAGCTCATGGGATATGTCCCCTTTCTTGGGGGCGAACACCCAGCCGCCGACTTTAGCGAGAGGCAGGCAATATTCGCACAAGACGGGCAAAGAGGCCACCGCCCGCGCCGTGACCGCACCGTACCTTTGGCGATGCTTCGGATTGCGGCCTAGCTCCTCTGCTCGCGCCGTCAGCACCTCGATGCCTACCAATCCTAACTGCTCGACAAGCTCGCGTAAGAACGCCGTCTTCTTGCCGACCGAGTCGGCCAGCGTAAGCTGGATGTCGGGCCAGAGTATTTTGAGAGGCACGCCTGGAAAACCCGCACCCGTGCCTATATCTAGCAACCTGAAGCCCCTGGGTGGGTCGCTTGGACGTTCGCCCTTCACTCGTGCCATCTCGTCGAGCAGCGCGGCCCCCACCGTCAAGCTGTCCAGGAAGTGCCGCACTTGCACGCCCTCATAGTCTGTTATGGAGGTAAGGTTGACGCGGCTATTCCAGTCTGCCAGCGTCTCGTAATATGTCTGGAATAGGCCAAGTTGTTGTTCGCTTAGGGGGAAGCCGAGGCGGCGAGCGCCTTCCGCAAGCATGGGCAAGGTTTCGGACAAATTATACCCTCTCGACCAGGTGGGGAGTGCCTCGCAAATCCGTCAGGTTGGCCGCGCCGATTGCGAACATGGCTATCCTCAACTGGTCGCACAACACCCCTCCTAGCTCTATTGTGTCCTGGGCCGACATAGCCGCAGCGTTCAGGAACGGTCTGGCGATGCCGGCCAGGTCGGCGCCGAGTGCGACGGCTTTCGCGGCGTCTATGCCGTTTCGTATGCCCCCACTGGCGAATATCTTTCCACCCTCGGGTGCGCCCGCTTCGCGCACCATGAGAAGGCTTTCAGAGGTAGGAATGCCCCAACCGGCAAAGGCTTCGGCCACCAGGCGACCGCGCTCAGTAGGTATGCGATGCGCTTCGACCTGCGTCCAGGAAGTGCCGCCCGCGCCCGCCACGTCAATGGCCGCCACGCCCGCATTCCACAGCATACGAGCGGCATCGGAGGAAATGCCCCAGCCGACCTCTTTGGCAATCACCGGCACTCCAACCTGGCGGCACACCTGCGCGATCTTGCCCGCCAGACCTACGAAGTCGGTGTCCCCTTCCGGCTGCACCGCCTCCTGCAAGGCGTTCAGGTGCAGGATAAGCGCGTCTGCCTCGATCATATCAACCGCGCGGCGACACTCGTCCACGCCGTAGGAATAGTTGAGTTGTACCGCGCCTATGTTGGCGAAGAGAAGTATGTCCGGCGCGTATGGGCGGACCTGATACGTGCGCGCAAGCTCAGGGTTTTGTAACGCGGCACGCTGCGAGCCGACGCCCATCGCCAGCCCAAGCTCCTGCGCCGCCGTCGCCAGGTTGCGGTTTATCTCCTCAGCCTGCGCCGCCCCGCCCGTCATCGAGGAGACAAGGATCGGCGCCTTCACGAGCCGTCCCCACAATTCCAGCGAGGTGTCCACGTCGCGCAGGTTTATCTCCGGCAACGCCTGGTGGACGAAGCGATACCGCTCGAAGCCCGAAGTAACCCCGCGCGCGTCGACGTCATCTTCAAGACAGATGCGAATATGGTCGGCTTTGCGGTCCTCGATTGCCATCTCTGTTCCCCAATACCCTCAATATCTGGGCGTTCCTGGCGGTTCGGAAATCAAGGCGGCCCTACTTCACTACCTCCAGCACAAACAGTAACTCCTGCCCAGGGATTATATACGCAAGATGCTCTTCGTAAAAGGGCAGATAGTGATTTACAAGCCGCATGAGCAGACGATTGAAAGGAGTGAGCGGGCGCATGGTCATGCGGGCCACGAGCTTGCGGAAGCGCACGGTAGAGTAGTCGTAGCGCACAAAGGACGTGCCGATGCAAAAATAATCGAGGCTGCGCGACGAGAAGGCGTGTGCGTGCGTGGGGTCGGTGTTGAAGTTGAGGCTGCTGAAGTGCGGCACACGTATCCACACCCGCCCGCTTGCACTCGATATACGGTGCAACTCCTCCATCACGCGGACAATGTCCCGCAGGTGCTCGATAACATGCTCACATACGATCACATCGAACGCAACGTCAGGAAAAGGGTAAGGGAAAACATTGAGGTCCCACACCACATCAGGATTGGCGCGCGGGTTGATGTCAAGGGTTACGGCCCCTTCGATCTTCTTCCTGCCCGCGCCGAGGTGGAGTACTCTGGTGCGCTGTGACATAGGGGACGATGCGTAAAGCGTAAAGCGTAAGCACAATCCCCTTACGTTTTACGCTTTACGTTTTACGAGTCTACGTGTTGTTGGCAGCCACCACCAACCTGCGTGGTGCCTGGCACAGGTCGGGGAAGTGCTGTTTGACCTCGCGCACAATGCCCTCGGCTGACAGGTTGAAGCGGTCGCGCCACACGGCCTGGGGACCGTGATCTATAAACTCGTCGGGCAGGCCGATGCAATGTATCTTCGGCTCGGCTAGCTCGTCGTGCTTGTGGAAGAACTCCAGCACCGCGTCCCCGAAGCCTCCGGGCAGAGCGCCTTCCTCAACTGTCAGTATGCGGCTGAAGTTGCTTCCCAGGTCGGCGAGCAATTCCTCGTCAATCGGTTTGGCGAAGCGGGCGTTGATGACGCTGGCCTCTATGCCTTCGGCGGAGAGCAGTTCGGCTGACGACACGGCCGCGTTCACCGGGTTGCCATAGGCAACTATTGCCAGGTCGCGGCCCTTGCGTAGCACCTCGGCTTTGCCGATGGGTATAGTCTTGAGCTTATCATCGGTGGGCGTGCCGTAGCCGTTGCCACGCGGGTAACGGACGGCGATTGGCCCGTCGTGCTTGACGGCTGTATAGATCATGTGCCTCAGCTCGTTCTCGTCCTTGGGGGCCATCAGCACGATGTTGGGTATGGGGCGCAAGTAGGAAATGTCGAACGCGCCCTGATGCGTGCGCCCGTCGTCGCCCACCACGCCGCCCCGGTCCATCGCGAAGACGACGGGCAGGTTCTGAATGCACACGTCGTGGATTACCTGGTCGTATGCGCGCTGTAGGAATGTCGAGTAGATGGCGCACACCGGCTTGATCCCCTCGGTCGCCAACCCGGCGGCGAAAGTGACCGCGTGCTGCTCGGCGATGCCCACGTCGAAAAAGCGGTCTGGAAAGATCTGGGCGAACTTGTTCAGGGAAGTACCATCAGGCATAGCGGCGGTGATAGCCACCACCCTCTTGTCCTCTTTGGCTATCTCGATCAGCGCGTCGGCGAACACGTCCTGGAACCTGGGCGCGGTCGACTTGGCGACGCCAGGCTTGCCCGGAGGGGACACCGCGTGCCACTTCACTGCGTCCTCCTCGGCCATGTCGTGGCCTTTGCCCTTCACCGTGATAGCATGGATGAAGACCGGCTTGTGGCTCTGCTTGGCCGCTTCCAGCACGTCGAGCAGTTCGCTGACGTTGTGGCCGTCCACCGGACCCAGGTAGGTGAAGCCCAACTCTTCCCAGATCATAGCGGGCACCACGAACTCCTTGAGCGAGTTCTTGAATCGCTTGCCGAAGTGTAGAAATCTGCGGCCAAAAGGCACGTGGGTGAGCGCCTTTTCGACGCCCATCTTGGCCCTGTCGTAGCGCGGGTCGGTCCGAACGGCATACAGGTATTTGGAGACCGCTCCTACGTTGGGCGCGATTGACATCTCGTTGTCGTTCAGGATCACGATGAAGCGGCGGTCCGAATGACCGGCGTTGTTGAGCGCCTCGTAGGCCATGCCGCCGGTAAGCGCGCCGTCGCCGATGACCGCGACTACGTGGTTGTTCTCGCCCTTGAGGTCGCGGGCAACCGCCATGCCATAAGCGGCGGAGATAGAGGTCGAAGCGTGGCCCGCGCCAAAGGCGTCGTGGATGCTCTCGTCGCGGGACAGGAAGCCGCTGAGGCCGCCCTGCTGCCTGATGGTGTTGAAACGGTCTCGCCGCCCGGTGAGGAGCTTGTGCGGGTAGGCCTGGTGCCCCACGTCCCACACAATCTTGTCCCAGGGCGAGTTGAACACTTTGTGGAGGGCCACTGTCAATTCGACCGTGCCCAGGTTGGAGGCGTAATGCCCGCCGATGGAGTTGATTGTGCCGATTATCTCCTGGCGGACCTCCTGGGAGAGAAGTTCTAGTTCCGCCAGCGAAAGCTCCTTCAGGTCGGACGGACCATTAATCTTGTCTAGGAGTCGTGCCATATGTCCCCTTTGATACGTGAAAGATTACTGTCTGGTATAGTAACGGGTTTGCGGAACCCCTGTCAATAAGCATACGTACAGGAAAGCCAATTGGTGCATTATTCATACCAAGCTTCATTGGGTAATACCAGCACACACCTATTATAACGTGCCCACCACCTTGCAGTTACACTCCGGCGCTCGGATACTCTTATTATACCACTTTGGCGCGGCCTCTTCCTAGCACCTGAGTGCGAAGGTTATGTGGGCGAGAAGGGCGCGATAAATCACGCCCTCTATCATTACCCTAATGCTCATTTATCGCTCTCGCGCCGAGAATGAATAGATTCTGAAAGGGAACCAAGCCCAGTAGACAACAGCCCCTTGCGGATGTAGAATAGGCGAAATCCGCACAAGGGGGTTGGCCCATACGGAGCATGGCGCAGGCTTGTTGAGCCATATATGAGGTGAGGCATGTTTCCCGTTCTCTACCAGAACGGCCCGGTAGTCATCTACACGCACGACTTCTTCACTACCCTCGGCCTGGTTGCCGGCCTTTTGCTCTATTACTACGAGCTAAAGCGCCGCGACATGCTCAGTTACCAGATATTCTGGATTTCGATTGCCGCGGTCATTGGCGGCGGGCTGGGGGCGCGCCTGAGCGGGCTGTGGGACCACCCTTCTTATTACGCTAATACCGCAGGCGTGCCGCTCAGCTATCTGTTCGCCCATAGCGGCAAGAGCATCATCGGCGGTATCGTGGGCGGATATATCGCCATCGGCCTCAGCAAGCGGGCGTTCCGATATACCCGCTCGACCGGGGACTGCTACGCCGCCGCCATCCCGTTGGCTATGGCGATTGGGCGGGTCGGCTGTTTCCTCTCCGAATTGCCCCTCGGCACGCCGACCAATTTGCCCTGGGGTATAAGGGTGAGCCAATCGGCGATCCAGAACTTCGCGGTCTGCCCCGGCTGCGCGTTGCCCATGCACCCCAGCATGGTGTACGAGATCATCTTTCACCTGACCGCCCTGGCGCTAATCGTGCGATATCGGCGCCTGGTCGCGGTGCAGGGCGAGACCCTCAAGATATACCTGCTCGCGTCGGCAGTATTCCGCTTCCTGGTCGAGTACGTGCGGGGCGCTCCCGAGATGACGTGGGGGTTGACTAGCGCGCAAATAGCCCTTATTCCTCTTACGGGGCTGCTGGTGTTGCACTTCGTGAGGCAGTGGCGGCGCAGAGTGTATACGATGCCGCCCGCGCCTGTGGTTGTGGGCGCCACTCTCCAAGCCAAGAAAGTGAAGCCGCTAGTGCTGGAAGAAGAGAGAGTGGTCGGATGAACAAAGACCTGACCAACTACATAGAGCAAAACCGCAACACCTACACGCGGGACGCCATCAAC
>JBBSGN010000059.1:0-9347 GCA_038254085.1 Chloroflexia bacterium
TGCCTGAACCGACGCATCGGTGATAAGGAGCTGCTGACAAGTGAAACCGGCAAATGGGAGCAAACACGCAATGAGGCTCATACCACCGTCAAGTGGCACTTCACCACTGCTGATGCTCGTATCAAGCTCAGGCGCTTGTATCCCGTTCAATCTGAAATCGTTAGTATTTAGTTGGTAACGTACTAGTGGGTCAATTGACACGTATGTAGCCATTTGTTGGTGTTATGCCGACGACGAGAAATGGGTTTCCGAGCGCAAGCACCAGACCCTCCCAACGCTCGTAGCCGTCGGCGCTCTCGGCTGCGTGCTCGCCTCCCTGCCCGTTTGCCTCCCCACTCGAATGGCGTTGGCTCTGCGTTCCACCCTCTCGTCGTTGCTTCCAGCCATTCGATGATCTCCTCCGGCCTTTGCGGGTGTGCTCCCTCCAGTGCCCGCCTCTTCACGATCCTCTGGAATGATTCTGCCATGTTCAACCAGGAGCCTGACAGTGGTGTATACAAGGGCAATATCCCACGTTGGAACATCCACACCATCAACTCAGGCGTGGTGTGACCTACCAGATTGTCCATTACGAGTAGCACCCTCAGTGGTGGTAGCTCCGCACATAGCGTTGCCTTCACCCCCAATCCTTCCCTCCAACTCTCCCACATCTCCCGATTGGCTTCCGAACTCATTTGTACCGTCTCCTCGCAGGGAGGTGGCAACCCGGCTAGAATGTCGGTCAACTCAGCCTTCAGCCAGCCGTGCAATACCTGGTTGGTGCTCCTGCGTACTCCTTTCACTCGTGCTTGCCCGCTCGCCGGGTGGAACAGCGTCAACAGCTTGGCTGTGCCATTGCGCTCGTACTCGTGTGATTGATGCGCCGGCTCTTGCTCTGGCTGCCAACTCCCTCCTGGGTAGGGCATCGTCTTGAAGGGTCCTGCTTCATCCTCCGTCCACACCGAGATACCCAACTTCTCTCCCATCTGGTAGGCTTGCTCAATCAACTTTTTTTTGGTGCCGTATCGGGATCTACCACCTCTACTCGCTTGCCTCGCCGCTTGCGAATAGCGATGCCGGTGGGACACCAGCTACGGCCCTCCTGCCAACTCCACCCCTCATCATGCAATACACACCAGATAGTGTAGGTGCTGATGTTGGGTAAGCCATCGGGAGCTTGTCTTAGGGCACGCTGCAAAGTGTTGAGCGACCAGGAAGCAGTCTTGTCCACCTCCCGATCAGGAGTACGACGAACCTCAGCCAGAATACGATCATGCTGGGCTCTTGTATAGGTAGGAGAGGGACCACCGCCGTGCTGAGGTTGCACACAGGACATTCCTTCGGTGTTGAAGCGAGCCACGAGGTGGGCAACAGCATCACCCGAGCGCCGTCCGGCAGCTTGAGCGGCATCAGTAAAGGAGCGCCCCGCAGCCACAGCCAGCACAGCTTTAGCACGAGCCACCAGGGCAGCAGGTGCACTTGTGGCTCGACTGATGCGTTCCAACTGGACTCTTTCCTCCTTGGTAAGGGGACGAAGGGGGTCAATCTGCCGACGTGTCATAGCGTATCTCCCAATCCCACTTCCAGCAAGCTGCATAAACCCAACTTCTTCATTTTGGGGAGTATACTGCATCTTCAGCATAATGGCAATCTACGTGACAACTGACCCACTAGTCTGTTACACGGTTGCCACACACCCTGATTGCGCATAAAAGCACGGGCTAGCACTATCATCATTTCCGGGGGGCTGTTAGGCCCCCTCGTTTTATGCCTGATGGGCAGCCGATCTGAGAGAATCGTTTGGGCACGCATTTTCCATTTCCACAGGGTTCCTACGCTAACCCAGGCATGATATAATTTCTTCGGTAGATAGCTGAATGTTCACTTCGCCAGCTTGCCGGGAGGTTTCGCCCATATGACAGCAATTTATTCAGCCCAGGAAACGCATCTGAAAGAAGTCGCTTACCAGCACATCTTATCGGTGGAACAGTTTACGCCAGAGGTGCTGGAAGCGCTGTTCGGCCTGGCGCAGCGGATGGACCATCAGGTGGCGCTGGGCAAGGTCGAGCCGTTGCTTGCTAACCGGGTGGTCGCCAATGTCTTTTACGAGCCGTCCACGCGCACCGACCTGTCGTTCCAGGCCGCCACCCAACGGCTTGGCGGAAGGGTCATAACGACGGCGGGCGGGGTGCATTACTCCTCGGTGACGAAGGGAGAGAGCCTGCACGACACCATAAAGACGATAGCGTGCTATTCGGACGCTATCGTGCTACGCCACCCGAACCGTGGGGCTGCGCGCGAAGCGGCGGCAGCTTCAGACGCCCTGAGAAGGGCCATGCACCGCCCAGCGCCGATTATCAACGCGGGCGACGGCATAGGCGAGCATCCCACGCAGGCGCTTCTCGACCTGTACACGATCAAGGACCGCTTCGGGACCGATATAGATGGGTTGACGATAGGCTTCGTTGGCGACCTGCGTAATGGGCGCACGGTCCACTCGCTGATCAAGCTGCTGGCGATAGACCGC
Source organism: Chloroflexia bacterium (assembly GCA_038254085.1). Lineage (GTDB taxonomy): Bacteria > Chloroflexota > Chloroflexia > QHBQ01 > JADMIH01 > JADMIH01. Next base: position 2,507 of record JBBSGN010000059.1, read on the forward strand.
TGCCATGTCAATGTGGTGTGCATCGCACCGGAGAGCCTTTCTATGCCGTCCGAGTACGTGGAGTTCGCAAAGTCGCGGGAGATGCCGGTCGAGGAGACGCAGGACCTGCAAGAGGCAATCCAGCATCTGGATGTGCTGTATGTAACTCGCGTGCAGCGCGAGCGGTTCGTGGCCCAGCAACTGGACGACATGGCCGCGAAGATATACGGGATGCCTTGTGAAAACCTCGACAATACGCGCAGGGACGCGCTCCGCCCTCTGGCTGAATTGAACGCGGCCCAGGAGTATCTGGCCGCGCGCGATGCCTACGTAGTTGACCCCATGCTGTTGAGCCAGGCGCACAAAGAGATGATCATCATGCACCCTCTGCCTCGCGTAAACGAGATCGCCGAAGAAGTGGACAGCGACGACCGCGCCTACTATTTCCGGCAGGTGCAAAACGGCCTGTATATCAGGATGGCGCTCATGTCGGCGGTGCTGGACTGCCTGTAAGCGATCTTGGACTTTGGATTTTGGATTGATATGAATGTTAGGGAGGACGGCGTAGTGGCAGCTACGAATACAGATAAACCTCAGGCAGACGAGAAGAGAGAGCGGAGAAAGATCGAGATAGAAGACCTGTACCGCTTCCGATTGGTCGGCGATCCACAGGTGTCGCCGGACGGGCGCATGGTAGCGTTCGTGCAAACGCGACTGCGTAAGAAGAAGAACGATTACGCATCCAATATATGGCTGATGCCTGCTGACGGCAGCGACGAGGCTACAAAGTTCACCGGGAGCGATCAGAGGGATATGTTGCCCAGGTGGTCGCCGAAGGGCGATCAGATAGCGTTCCTTTCGACCCGTTCGGGCAAGCCGCAGATATGGGTAATCAAGGTGGCGGGCGGCGAGGCGCGCCAGTTGACTAGGGTGAAGAGAGGCGTGGGCGAGTTCGAGTGGTCGCCCGATGGGCAATGGATCGTGTTTGCCACCACCGTGGACAACGAAGAGGACAAGAGGCTGGCCGAAGAGGCAAAAGCCAAAGGTGGCGAGGGAGAGAAAGGCCAAGAGAAAGGGCAGAGCGCCGATAGCGAGAACACCCAGCCGGGGACGGGCAGCCAGGGCGACCTTTTGGCGCGTCCCATGCCACCGGGCGAGTGGGAGGAGGACGAGGAGACCGAGGAAGCATTGGAAGAGAAGGATAAGGGCGACCACGCGAGGGTCTTCACCCGCGTGCATATCAAGGCCGAGGGCGCGGGCTATCTGGAGAGGCGGCAGCACCTGTTTATAATTCCCGCAAGAGGTGGGGCGCCCAAGCAGTTGACGGAGGGGGATTGGGACGCGGCAGCGCCGAGGTGGACGCCCGACGGCAAGCAACTTGCCTTCCTCGCCAACCAGGAGCCTGACGCCGAGTACCTGAACATCACCGACATCTTCGTAATGCCAGTGGCGGACGGGGAGGCAGGCCCACAACGGCGCATTACCAATCACGACACCGCCATCATGGGGATGGGCTGGCTGCCGTTAGGGGAGGGATTCGCGGCCTTTGGGCACAAGCGGGTGAATGAAGGGGCACTGGGCACGAACGTGGATGTATACAACGTGTCGCTTGACGGGCAGATGCGGAACCTGACCGAGGGGTTCGACCGCTCGGCTGGGCACTGGGGCAACTCTGATATGCGCGGCCACGCAGGCGAGTTGCGTCCGCGCTTCAGCAAGAACGGCTCTACGATATACTTCCTGGTGACAAACGGCGGGGGTGTGCATGTCTTCTCGGTGCCTGTGTCGGGTGGTGAGGTAAAACAGGTCATCGGCGGGGACCGTCAGGTGCTGGACTTCGGCCTGGCCGAGGATGGCATCGTGTTCGCGGCCACCACCGACACGCTGCCCAACGACCTGTTCCGAGCAGACTTCGATGGCGACAACGAGCGCAAGATTACCGACGTGAACCGGGACGTGCTGGGAGAACTGGCCCTGAGCGAGCCGAGGGAGTTCTGGGTGGAGCGGCCTGGTGGAGTGAGGGTGCAAGGGTGGATGTTGATGCCGTATGGGTACGAGGAGGGGAAGAAGTACCCACTGGTGCTGGAGATACATGGCGGGCCGCATACATCGTATGGCGGGGCGTACTTCCACGAGTTCCAGCTATTGGCCGCGCAAGGCAACATCGTCATGTTTACCAACCCCAGGGGAAGCCAGGGGTACGGGCAGGAGTTCTTGGACGCGATCACCAACGACTGGGGCGGGGTTGACTATGACGATCTGATGGCCTGTGTTGACCACGCGATTGAACAGGGGCTGGCGGACGAAGAGAGGCTGGGCGTGGCGGGCGGCTCCTACGGCGGCTACATGACGGCATGGGCGATTGGGCATACGCAACGCTTCAAGGCGGCGGTGGCGATGAGGCTGATCTCGAACGTATATAGCGCGTGGGGGTCGGGCGACGGCACCTGGATACTGTGGAACTGGGAGTTCCAGGGCACACCGCAAGAGCGCACGGCCCTCTACCTGGAGCGCTCGCCGATAACCTACGTTGCAGAGATACGCACACCCTTGCTCCTCACCCACTCGGCAGACGACCTGCGCGCCAACGTCGAGCAGGCGGACGAATTATACACGGCGCTTAAAGTTCTAAAGAGAGACGTGAAGATGGTACGCTTCCCGTCGGGCGGGCACGAAATCTCGCGCAGTGGCAAGCCCTCGCTGCGGGTAGACCGCCTGAAGCACATCCTCGATTGGTTCGAGCAGCACCTTCACACGGAGGCGAGTCGTTAACTGCGTTAACTGGCCTGGACAAAAACGGCCAAACACTCTCCGGCGGAGAGTGTTTGGCCGTTTTTGTTACTTGGTTTCTGCTTGCGAAAAGACCCGCCATCCGTTATAATTGGAGTTGCGTCGGTGCTCCGGGGTCGTCTAATGGTAGGACAGCAGACTTTGGATCTGAGAGTCGGGGTTCGAATCCCTGCCCCGGAACTACCTGTCTAAGCCCTGCCGATAGTAGACGAACAGTCGCAAGCACGATTAAGGGTATAGTAGCTGATCGAACGACAGAAGCACAGAAGCGCAGTATAGTTTGGTCGATTCCAACAAATGAGTTGGCCAACCTTGCGAAGGGGAGCAGTAGCTTTGCCGCTATTCTGCGGCACTTCGGCCTTAACAACAAGGGAGGGAATCGCCGGACTCTGAAGCGGCGACTTGAGACCGAGGGTATTGATTACTCACACATCAATCAAGGACGGGCCGCGAATCGGGATCGGCGATTCGAGAGGTCGGAGGATTTCCTGGTAGCCGCGCTCACCGAGAACTCGACTACCTCCAAATGGTACCTCAAACAAAAGTTGATCCAACAAGGTATACTCCTGAATCTCTGCACAGCCTGTGGTATTGATCCTGAATGGAACGGACTGCCATTAGTGTTATCCCTTGACCATATCAACGGCAAACCGGATGATAATCGCCTAGCGAACTTGCGACTGCTATGCCCCAACTGCCACAGTCAGACCCACAACTACACAGGGAGGAAGACGCGGAAACCCTGATGAGTATGCAAGTTAAGATGACTTGACTTGACATCCATCACTCAAGCGGGTAACATTAACAATAGCCTTTGTCCTAAGCGACAATCAGGCAATAAGCGACAACAGGGTTAGGCAAAGGATGGTGGCGCAGGATGGTCGCTGCCGAAAGGCAGAGGAAAGTCCGAGCTGCATAGAGCGGGGTGCCACGTGAAAGCGTGGGAAGGACCTGTCGCGGGTCTTGACAGTCCAGATTGGCACTCTCGAAAGAGGGTGAGAGCAACAGTGACCAATGCCACTGAAAAGTGGAGTGAAAAGGGCAATCCTCCCTGCAGCAATCTCCGAAACGACCGCAGCGCGCAAGCGCGACAGGTGGCTCGCCGAGCCGGTCGAAAGACGAGAGCCGCTACCGAGGCGACGAGGTAGCCAGCGCCAACCAGTATAGAGTACGCAGTACCAAGTATTGAGTGGGGCTGAGATAGATGACCATCTAAAACAGAACTCGGCTTACTCGCGCCGCCATCCCAAGCCTTCCCTAACCAAGTTATGAGTTACGAGTGCTAAGTTTTGAGTTATTCCTGGCAACTCAATGCTCGGAACTCAAAGTTCATAACTCATAAAGCCTGGTGGCTGTAGTTCAATGGCAGAGCGCTTCACTGTGGATGAAGATGTTGTGGGTTCGAGCCCCATCAGCCACCCCAAGAGACAAAAAGGCTCTCCTATGTACATAGGAGAGCCTTTTTGTCGTTCAGACCTACGACCCGTGGCTGCTACCACCCTTCATAATGCGCGTACTGCTCCTGGGGCTTTCGGCCTCGTTTCAGAGAGGGCGAGGGTTTGTCGGGGGCGGGGTGGCCGACGGGGATGACGCCAACCGGCGTTACCTCGGCGGGAATATTGAGGACGGCGCGCAGGGCGTCGAGGTCGTGGGTGCCGGCGAAGCCTGCGGCCAGGCCCTCGTCAACGGCGGCCAAGAGCAGTATCATTACCGCGCAACCGATGTCCATATGCCAGTACGGGATAGGCCATTCGATCTCGGTGCCTCCTTCCTCCAGTTTATCAGGCTCCTGGTAGCGGCGGTGGTACGCGGCCTCGCTGGTGCAGGGGATAACCAACACTGGGGCCTGCGATATGAAGGGGTCGAAGCCTGCTTCCAGGTAATGCGCCTCGCCGCACAGTTCGGCGATAGCCTGCTTGAGATCAGGGCGCGTGATGACAACGAAGGATTGCCCCTGCGTAAAGCCGGCGCTTGGCGCGTGGCGGGCCAGGTCGAGCATCCTGTTAACCGCTTCGGGCGAGACCGGCTGTTGGGTAAAGTGCCGTACCATACGGCGCTTGAGGACTACTTCGGCGAACTCCATATGCAACTCCTTTCGTCTCCGGTTCCACCAACACTTAGGCGTTAGCAGTGCCGCCATTATATCAGGACGGGCGCTGATGCGCTATGATGAGCGAGCATAGGGCGTGTTATACTGCCAGTGTATGCCGGACGAGATGAACGCTGAAGAAGAGGAATACGTTCCCAGGGGTGGTCGCGGGTCGTCTACGCCGCGTGTGCTGCTGCCGGTGCTGGCGGTGTTCGCGTGTCTCTTGTGCTACGTGGCCGTCACGGTGGTGCGGAACGGGGCGTCGCAATCACCCGAACAAGTGCGTATCGCGCAATTGACCGCCACAGTGCAAAACAGGAGTGAGGCGGCTGCCGGTGAGACTGTGATAGCCGAGATGCAAGCTGAGGCAACCGCTACCGCGCGGGTTGGCGATGTTATGACTCCAACGCGGATCAACATCGCAGCAACGGCGAACCCTGTGCCGCCCTCTGCCACCCCCGGACCCATAGCGACGCCTCCTGCAGGGGGAGGGGTTCCTACGACGCCAAGCCCCGCCAGGCCAGATAGTTCCCCATGAAGTTCAGTTCTATACGGGATCGAGGGTTGAAACTCCCAGACCCTGAGGGCACTGAGGGCGCTGAGGCGACTAATACTTGGCGCAACCCGGACGCGCTTTCAATGGTCGGGCTTATGCGGCCGTTCTCTATCTCTGCTCGCATGGCGATTCTGTTTATTGCGTCTTTGGGTGCGGCGCTGGCTATCGCAGTAGCGGTGTTGCTCAACGTATTGGTGCAACCGCACGCGCTCACCTACGAGATGGACGGCTCCAGGCTCGTGTTTGGCACATTCCCGCCGGAGAGGTCGCCAGAGGGCGTTACGTACCAATGGACCACCGGCCATTCCACTCTCAATTTCCCGTTTGCGGCTAACCTGGGGCGCTATGCTGAGGTGGAGCTTCGGCTGGCGGCAAACATTGTGCCTGGGCAGAAGCCTGCGAGCCTGACGCTGCTGCTCAACGGCCAGGCGCAACCTGCATTCACCGTGTCGGGCATGTTCCGGGCATACACGGCGACTCTCGATACCCGGCGAGTACCTAATCCGAACCTGTTTCCCGCTCACGTGCAGGTGGATATTCTTAGCAGCACCGTTTCTACGCCGCAGGACCGGCGGGAGCTTGGCGTAGCGGTCGATTCGGTGGTGCTAAAGCCCAGACGGGGTGTCGAGGAGATAGCGACCGAAGCGGGCGTATGGGCGCTCATAGTTGGTCTCGTGTCGCTTATTGGCGTCGCGCGACTTGGTGCGCGCTGGGGCGCTGGCTACGGGTTGGTCGCCCTCGCGTCGCTTGCGCTGGTCCACTTGCTGTACATGCCCAGGGCGATTCCGTTGGTGATAGAGATAGGATTGGCGGGACTTGCCTGGGTGCTGGCGGTATGGCTGGCGCCACGTGGTGCGCCAGCCTGGGGCCTCGGACTCGCGGCGGCCGGCACATGGATAGTGCTGGCAGGCCACCTGTTGGGCGACTGGGAGATAGACGACGCTTACATATCGTATAGATATGCCTGGAACCTGGCACATGGCAACGGCCTAGTGTACAACGTTGGCGAGAACGTGGAGGGGTATACCAACTTCCTCTGGACGGTGCTTGCGGCGGGGGCCATAGAGGCCGGCGCACACCCAGCAAGCGTGGCCCTTGCCGTGACTATAGCTTGCAGCCTGGGGCTGTTGGCGCTGACTTATCACCTGGGGAGAGGTTTAGCGCATGGAAGCTATGGTTATGGTTGGCCACTGCTGAGTGTGGGGCTGGTAGCGGTTGATGTGGGTATTATTACATTTGGGGCGCGCGGGAGCGGGCTGGAGTCGCTGCCCTTCGCCTTTCTGGTGCTGCTTGCGGTTGCGCTCATGGGGAATAGGCGGTCAAGAGGGTGGTTAGCGGCGGGCGGGGTGGCGCTTGGGCTGACGTCGTTGACCAGGCCGGAGGGTGTGTTGGTGGCAGGAGTGCTGTTTGGCGTGAACGCGTGGCAA
>JBBSGN010000060.1:0-9306 GCA_038254085.1 Chloroflexia bacterium
CGACTACCGACTACCGACTAGAACGTTGTCTATCAGCCTCGTATTACCTATTCTTACCGCCAGCGATGCCAACGCCTCTGTCGCTTGCCCGCTGTCGTCTAGCTCCTGCAAGGTCGTCGGGTCGGCCACGCTTACGTAGTCGGGGCGGGCCAGGGGTTCGGCGGCGAGGGTGCGGGTCATGGCTTCGCGCAGGGGGGCGCCCCGGCGCTCGCCGTTATCCCATAGTTGTTTGGCGGCGTTGAGCGATTTGTGGAGGACGAGTGCCGCTTGCCGCTCCTGCGGGTCGAGGTAGATGTTGCGGGAGGACATGGCGAGGCCGTCCGGCTCGCGTAGCGTCTGGCCGACCACTATCTCTACGGGGAAGTTGAGGTCGGCCACCATCTTGCGTATGGCCGCTACCTGCTGTGCGTCTTTCTGGCCGAAGTAGGCGCGGTGGGGCTGCGCGATGTTGAACAGCTTCGCCACTACGGTTGCCACGCCCACGAAATGGCCGGGCCGGGCCGCCCCTTCCAGCCGGTCCGTTATCTCGCGCACGTCTACGTAGGTGGAATAGCCGGGCGGGTACATCTCCTCGACCGAGGGGGTAAACACCCAGTCCACGCCCGCCTCTTTCAGCATAGCCAGGTCGCGCTCGGTATCGCGTGGGTAGCGGCTGAAGTCCTCGTTCGGGCCGAACTGCGCGGGGTTGACGAATATGCTCACCGCCACCACCCTGTTCTGCTCTCGCGCCATCTCGACTAGCGACATGTGCCCCGCGTGCAGATAGCCCATCGTAGGCACGAAGCCGAGAGTGTCGCCGGGGGAGAGGGAAGTGCGAAGGGTGCGGAGGGCGGGGATGGTAGAGAGGACTTTCACCCCAACCCTCACCTCGCGCTCGCCTGCTCGCGTGCCGGATAGCCTTCTTTCTCCCTCAGCAATTTCTGCTCGCGCTTGAGCAGGTCTTCCAGAGGGAGCGGTTCCCAGCCAGGAAGCTGCCAGAGCATGGGGAGTTTGGGGAGGTCATCCCAGCGGTCGAACTCCAAGAAGCCGATAATCTCTACTCCGGCAATCTCCTCGGTTTCCTGCTCGTTCTCATCCAGCGCCCGGTAGACGAAAATCTGGAAATCAACAGGATCAACGTCATCAGCTTCCCACATATCAGGCGTTGGCTCTACGTACAAAGTTAACACATTGCTCTCAGGGCCGCCCCATGTAACGGAGGTCTGCACCATCTTTATCTGTTCCACAGCAGTACTCCTTTTTTCATCTCTCGCCGGATCCTCTTGTCGTCAACAACATGCAGCGAACGGATGCCGCTATCGCTTTCGAGCACAATACTCCCATATAGTGATACGTCGACCTGCTCCCCCCACCGGCTGAGGGCAATACGCCGTCCTTCTCGGCCTGTACGTATCTCAAAGATACCCAATAGCATCTGTTCGATCCGCTGAGGTTTGCGCCAGATTCTGTGATCTACGATAACGTGATACAAGTCGTCTAGCCTGATAGTAATTCGCTCACCATTGGGTATGATCACCCCATACTGAAGCCGCTCTTCCCACAGCTTTTCTGCAGGGCCAACCGCTTCTCTGGTTATCTTACCTTCCCTGATAAGCCGTTCGATGCGCTCTTTTGGTGATTCAGCCTCCTTGCTCGCATCCAATCACTACCGCCTGTCTTCCAGCGGAGTGTAATCCCTGATCGCGGGGCCGATATATTCCGCGTTGGGGCGGATGATGCGGTTGTCTTGTAGCTGTTCGAGGATGTGGGCGCTCCAACCGCTGATGCGGCTGCACGCGAACAGGGCGGGCATCATATCCGGCTTGAACCCCAGCGTGTACAGGAGCGGGGCCGAGTAGAACTCGACGTTCGGGTAAATCTTGCGTTCGGCGAAGTAGGGGTGCGTATGCGAGATGTTATCTATGCGTTGGGCGATGTCGTACCATTTGGTGTTGCCACCCCGCTCGGCCACGATGCGGGCTTGCTCGTTTAGTTGGGCGGCGCGGGGGTCGTAGGTCTTGTAGATGCGATGCCCCATGCCCATCAGTCGGCGCTTGGTCGCCAGAGCGTGATCTATGAAAGGCTCGACGTTGTTCACGTCGCCCACCTCGAGCATCATCTCCATCGCCTTCTGGTTGGCCCCGCCATGCGAGACGCCTTTCAGCGAGCAGATAGCGCCCACGATAGCCGAATAGTAGTCCGACAGGGTCGAGGTGACGATCTTGGCGGTGAAAGTTGAGGCGTTGAAGCTATGCTCGGCGGCCAGCACGAAATAGGTGTTGAGAGCCTTAGCGTCTTCCTCCGGCGGCACCTCGCCGCGCAGCATGTAGAGGAGGTTGGCCGCGTGCCCCAGGTCGTTGTTGGGCGCGATAGGCTCTTTGCTCTCGCGCAGCCGGGCATAGGCAGCCACGATGGTGGGCATACGGGCGGCCAGGGTGAGCGCCTTGTCTATAACCGCATCGCGCTCGGTGTTGTCTACGTCGGGGTCGACCAGCGCCAACGACGACACCACCGTGCGTAGCACGTCAATCGGCTCCTGCTTGTCGCCCTTTGGCAATACACGCAGCACAGACGTAGCCGCATCCGGCAAGGCACGCCGCTCGCGCAGGGTCATCTCGATCTGCCCCAGCTGCGAAGCGGTGGGCAACTCGCCGTAAATCAGCAGATATAGCACCTCTTCAAAAGAAGAGTTAGCCGCCAGGTCTTGTATTCTATAGCCGCGATAGCTAAGGCGGCCCTCGGCGCCTTCCACCAGGCTTATGGAACTGCTGCCCGCGACCACGCCCTCTAGCCCTTTTGTTCGTGTGGTAGCATCAGACATATTGTTACTTCCTTTCCTCATTGAAAAGTGTAGATTCGGCTATAGTATACCCCTACTGCTCTATTTTAGCACGTGATCCTTAGCTACCGCCGCTTATTAGGCTGGGGCTTTCACCAAGACCTTCCAGCAGGCTTTCGTCCATAGGGAAAGAGTTTTCTTCGGCGGGGAACCGGCCCTCCTGAACGTCCTGCATATATTCCTGGAACGCGCCTTCGATAGCCCCGGCCATATCCAGGTATTTGCGGGCGTGCTTGGGGGTGTAGCCGGGGAACCAGCCGAGCAGGTCGTGCAACACCTGTACCTGGCCGTCGCAGCCAGCACCCGCGCCAATGCCAATCGTGGGGATGCTCAGGCGGCGAGAGATGAGAGCAGCCAGCGCGGTGGGCACGGTCTCAAGCACCAGGGCGAATATACCCGCCTGCTCCAATAACAGCGCATCGCGCAGCATTTGCTCTGCGGCCTCTCGCGTCTTGCCCTGTATTTTATGCCCGCCAAAGACGTTTATGGATTGGGGGGTGAGACCCAGGTGCCCCATGACCGGGATGCCTGCCGCCAGCATCCTCTCGATTGTCGGCAGCACAGCAGCGCCTTCCAACTTGACCGCCCTCGCCCCACCCGCCTGTAAGAAGCGACCCGCGTTACGCAGCGCCTCTTCCTGGCTCACGTTGTAGCTGAGGAAGGGCATGTCGCCTATCACCAAGCTCTGCTCGACCCCTCGGCTGACCGCTTTGGTGTGGTGGATCATCTCGTCCATCGTCACGCGCACGGTCGAATCGTAGCCCAACATAACCTGGCCGAGCGAGTCGCCCACCAGAATGACCGGAATGCCCGCCCGGTCGGCTATTTTGGCGGTCGAATAGTCATAGGCGGTGATCATGGCGATCTTCTCGCCCCGCTCTTTCATCGCCTTCAGCTTGGTGGTGGTTACACGGCTCGTGCGCTCCTGCGCTTTGTCGGTGCTATCTTTAGCGGGTAATTCAATGACTGACATCCTTGTCTCCTTCCAATGGGAGAGGGGTTAAGAAATCCAATTCCAGTGGACGAATGGGACCTTCGTCTTCCACCATCTTCCGTAGTGCCTCCATCGTCCCCTCGTCTAAATGCCCTTTCTCCTCAGCGAGGGGAAGGGTGAGTCGCGCCAGGTGGCGATACAGGTGGGCCAGTTCGGGCGCGACGGCTTCCAGCGCCTCTATATGGTGGGCGACTGTGCCTACGTCCCCCCTGGCGAGCGGGCCGGTGAGAGCATCAGGCAGACCGAGCGTGTCCAGATTATCCAGCGTGCCTCGTAAGAGGGGCGTCAGGTAGCGCAGGGCGGTGTTCAGGTCGGGGGCTATCCCTTCGCGCACCAGCAGGTCCGAGGCGAGGGCGGCCAGCGTGACTGTATAGTTGGAGGCTATAGCAGCCGCCGCGTGATAGAGGGTCTTTTCCTCGCCGCGCAGGTGCAGAGTTGTGCCGCCTAATAACGCGACAAATCTATCAAGTTGCGCCACCAGCACCGGGTCGCCTTCCAGAGCGAAGGTAGAGCCAGGCATGTGGGCCAGGGCCGCGTCGAGGCTGGCGAAGGTTTGCAGAGGGTGGAAGGAGGCCGCCAGCGCACCCGCCTGGCGTGCTGGTTGCAACACGTCGCTCGGTAAGGCCCCACTGCAATGCACCACGCCCTGACCCGAGTGCCACCCACCTTCGCGGGCTATCTCCGCACAGAGCGGCCCTATGGCGTCGTCGGGCACGGTGAGGAAGACTATAGCAGCGTCCGCGACTGTGTCGGCGCGGTCCTTAACTGTGTGGGGATCGAGGTGGGCGGCTGCGGCCATCCGGCGGCTGTCCGCTGGAGTGCGGCCCGACACGCCCACCACATCCACACCATGAGCGTGCAGCAGGGCGACCAGCGCGGTGCCGACCTTACCCGCGCCGATGAAGCCGACCGGCCCAGGCAACGCCTGCTGCTTCAACTCTGTGCTATCTCTACCCAGCGTGGCAGCCATAAAAATCGCCCTCTAACTCTACTTTGCGAGAGCACGAGGGCGGATTGTGTACACGACACAAACGGAGGTCTATACAAGTTTGTCCGCCATCTCGGTCCCGCGAGTGGATCCAAGTGGTCTGCCTATATTATAGCATAGCGGTCAATGGGGGGACGGAGGACGACCAACCACCGACGACTGACTACCGACTACCGGCGAAGCTGATGGCTTCTAGCTACTTGAAATAGAGCGTTGCGGCTTTGTATATGAAGTAGGCTGTGCCGCTGGAAGGCTCCCAGTTGACGAGGTTGGTCCTGTGGACCTCGATATTGGGGCGGACATAGAGAGGGATGTCGGGCAGGTCTTCCGACCAAATTGACTGCATCTCGGCTAACAGGGGCGCGCGAGACGCCCGCGCAGCCTCCATATCGGCGGTGCGGGACAACTGGTCGAGCCTGGGGTTCTTGTAGCTGGGGATGTTTTGGCCACCGCCATCGCTGGTTATGTAAGGAATTTGCTGGCTGTCATAAAGCGAGCCGCTCGGTTCTACGCCGAGGACTGACGGAACCTCAAAAACGTCGAACCGGCGTTGAGCAAAGTAACCCGTATAACAGTCACCTACGGTACACCAGGCGTTAGAAAAGAGACGCGGAGTAGTGGCAATACCAATGGCCTTGAGATTGGCGACGATCAGAGGCATAAACTGTGCGCGAACTCTGCTCGCCAGACCGGCATACTCAAAACTGAGCTTCACACCATCTTTGGCCCGAACGCCGTCTGGACCCACTAGCCAACCGGCATCATCGAGCATTTTGTTGGCCCGGGCCGGGTCGTAGTTGTATTGCTTTAGAGGGAACTTGCTTTGCCAATCTTTGGCGAAATCGGGGTTTTGCATGGAGGCCCAGCTTATGGGCGGCAGGAAGGTATTCAGCACAAGGGCATTACCCTGAAAGAACTGGTCCACCAATCCCTGGCGGTTGATAGCGTAGGCCATAGCCTGCCGGACCGCTTTGTCCTGGAAGATGGGGCGGTCCAGGTTGAAGGCCATGCGCTCCCAGGTGTGCGACGGTGTATACTCGACCTTCAGGTCCGGCCCAAGTTGCTTCAGATCTGCGGCGGGTGGAATAAAGAGAGCGCTCGTAGCAGCGTCTAAAGAGCCGCCCTTCAGTTGTGCCACGGTCTGTTTCACATCATAGATGAACTTGAAGACAATCCTCTTCAGCAGTGGCGGCTCGGTCAAGTTATAGTTAGGGTTGGCGACCAACACCAGTTCCTCGCCGGATGTCCAGCTCTCTACTTTGAAGGGACCGTTGCCTACGGGATTGCGATTATAGGCGCTGTCTCCTAATTTGTCAGGAGGAATCTTGCCCAGCACGTGCTCAGGCAGAAGGCCGCCGACCGTGCTGTACTGGGGGTCTACCACAGGTCGTTGCGCGTCAATGAACCCCTTCAGGAACGCATAATCGCTTGCGAGCGGGTAGTTCTTCTTGCTTGCCACCGCGTTGTAAAAGTCCCTGGCCTGGGCGTAGGACATGAAGTTACAAATGACCGTGTATTTGTCGGGGTTATCAATGTTGTAAAGCTCTTCCTGTAAGCGGCGGGTGATCACCGGGGTGCGAGCGTCCATTACCAGCCTGTAGTAGAAAATCGCGTCGTTGGAGGTGATTTCTTCGCCGTCCGACCATTTGACGCCGGGGCGCAATTTGTACTTCACCACAAGGTGGAGGTCGTCGCCCGCGCCCGCGAAGTAAGCGCCTCCGTTCTCGAGGGTGGGCACGTACCAGGCCACCTCCGGGTAAAGGTCGTCCCTGGCATCCCTGTTGACGAGGCCGCTAAAGAGCGCTCCTGCGATGATAACGGTCCCCGGCGCGTCCGAAGCTATAGGTAGCAGGGAGTCAGGCTCCAGGCTGGCAACCACGAGAGTGTCTTTAGCGCTCCTTACTTCCTTTGGAGGGGCGATGGGAAGCCGGTCGGCGGGGATGGCTTGGGCCTGGTACTGCTGTACACCCAACAATCCTAGCTCCACCTGATAGGGGGGTTGCTTCTCAGGGTGCAGCTCGAAGCGGTTGCGCTCGAAGTACTACACAGTGTAGGTCTTGCCGTCGGTGGGCGAGGTCTCCTGGAACTGTTCGCTCAGGGGATAACCGAACTGCTTCAGACCACCGTATCTGTTCCAGTATTGCACTATTATGCCGGATACCGAGTGGTGCGTCTCCAGGAACCAGGCTTTGCTCTCGCCATCCGTATCGGCTGGCCTGTCAATGCCCACAAACGGTTTGTCGGTAGGGTTGCGCACCTGTCCGGTGTTGGGATCAACCGCGCCGCGCCCTTCGGCCAGCGATGCGCCTAGCAGGCCGAGCAGCACATCGTTGGGCGCGCTGTTCTCAGGGTGGGCCTCATAGCGAGCGCGCTCGAACCACTGGATGTCGTACACCTTGCCGTCGCTAAGAGAGGTCTCCGGGCGGCGCTCGGTGATTGGCAGGCCGTTTACGTAGACGCTGCTCTGCTCGTTGCCTTGTCTGCCCCGCTCCTCCAGGAAGCGGCCACACACGTCAAAGCCAGCTATTTTGCGGCACTTCTCCTGGGCGGCAACCGGCAACGCGCCGATAGAAAGTAAAGGCAGCAGTAGAGAGCCTGCTATACCCAGACAAAGCGATATGCGGCTAATATTCCACTTCGCGCTGTTCATCATATGCCCAGACGGTTTTACCTGTATTGACAGCGAACGTCAAGCACCAGATACAGATACCCACAGTAACTGTTGGGCAATGGTTCATTATAAGGCTGGCCCCGGCGCTACCTGCCCCGTGATACTGTTCACATCCAGGTACATCCGCTCGCCCATGATTTCGCCGTTGCGGAAGGGGAAGTAGATGACCAAGTCGAACTCTATGTGGCGGCCACTGGGCGGGATGCCGAACAGAGGGCCGGTGTGCGTGCCATGCACGTGCGACTCCTCGACCACGTAATGCTCATCGGCCACCCGTGAGCGCAGGTCCAGTTTCACGTCGGGCACGGCAGTCCAGAGCATATTGTAAAACTGGCGTATCTCATCCTTGCCCCGCCACACCTGCTTGAGCGGCACGACCTCGTATACTGCGTCTTCGGCCAGCGTGCCAATCAGCCGTTCGAGGTCGCGCCTGTTCTCAGCAAGCACGTGCTCGGTCCATCGTCGCAAGTTACTTTCCGTCTCACTTTTCGGCATTGCGGTCTCCTCCACTATAGATGCATTCCGCATTATATACTTTGGTCAAGAATAGGAACCACAAAGGCACAAAGGACACGAAGATTCTATAATTCTCCAATCCTTAGATGTGGAAAACAAGAGTTGATCTGACACTCTGAGTAAAATGAGCAAGAAGCTCAGAAAGGAGTGTCAGACAACATGAACCAAGAAGACAAGATCATCAAGAACAAACTCGGCGTGCTACGATTGGCAGACATGCTGGGCAACGTCAGCCAGGCGTGTAAGGTGATGGGCTATTCTCGTGACAGCTTCTACCGCTTCAAGGAGCTGTACGACACCGGCACCGGCGGCGAACTAGCCCTGAGAGAGATAAGTCGAAAGAAACCTATCCCCAAGAACCGTGTTGACGAAGCAGTAGAAGAGGCTGTGGTCGCCTTCGCCATCGAACAGCCTGCTTATGGGCAGGTGCGTGTTGCCAACGAGATGAAGAAGCAGGGCCTGTTCATTTCTGCGGGTGGTGTGCGCTCAGTCTGGCTCAGGCACGATCTTGAGACGTTCAAGAAACGCTTGAAGGCGCTAGAGGCAAAGGCTGCTCAGGAGAACCTGATCCTAACCGAATCTCAGGTTAGGGCACTGGAGAAAGCCAAAGAAGAGAAAGAGGCTCATGGAGAGATCGAGACAGAGCACCCTGGTTACCTGGGTTCACAGGACACCTTCTATGTGGGTACCCTAAAAGGTGTCGGTCGCATCTACCAGCAGACGTTCATTGACACCTACACAAGAGTAGCTTTCGCCAAGCTGTATGATCGCAAGAACGCACTCGTTGCCGCTGACATGCTGAATGATCAGGTGGTACCCTGGTTTGAAGGACAAGATGTGCGGTTGCTCGGTTGCTAAGGGTGCTGACTGACCGAGGCACAGAGTATTGCGGCTCAATGCAGCAGCACGAGTACCAGTTGTACCTGGCTATCGAGGACATCGACCACTCCAGGACAAAGGCTCACCACCCGCAGACGAATGGCATTTGTGAGCGGTTCCACAAGACGATGCTGGACGAGTTCTACTCGGTAGCCTTCCGTAAGAAGGTGTACACTACAATCGAACAACTGCAGGCTGATGTGGACGAGTGGCTGCGCTTTTACAACGAGGAGCGGCCACACTCAGGGCGGTACTGCTACGGCAAGACACCGATGCAGACGTTCAGAGAAGCAAAGCATCTGGCGGACGAGAAGATGCTGGACCGCCAGATGCCACTGTGGGTAGACGATAGGGTACAAGCATCTGACAGGCAACTGGCCGGAGTTGCTGCTGTCAGATGAGTGACCAGTGTCGGATCAACTCTTGTTTAGTACACCTTA